>CANAXK010000053.1 GCA_947365485.1 uncultured bacterium | reverse complement strand
GAGATTGCCGTGATTCTTGCGGTTTTATTTGGTTTGAATAAGAACGAGGTTTACAAAAGAGCGCTCGAATTGTAAACAATTGTAAAAGTTTAGTCTAAAATCCTAAAGTTTTTGAAAAAAATGCCGATATGTATATTACGAAGACTCAAGAATATACATTTATCGGAAAGGACAAAAAGGATATGTTAAAGAAGATCGCAACCCCAACAAACAACACATTTAGCGGAGTTGAATTTATATTAAGAGGAGCCAAAAAACGCAGGGCAATGGCAGTATCAAACGCAGTTGCGATTAACGCTGAATCAGGGATTCAGGTTAAGCTGCAAGCTGTGAAGTAAAACGAAAAAGGCTGTCTTGGATAAGATGGTTGAGAGTATAAAAAGTAATCCTGATTTATATTAAATCAGGATTTTATTTTGAAAAATAAAATATTTATGATATGATAAATTTGTTGCCGTGGAGACGTGGCCGAGTAGGCTGAAGGCGGCACCCTGCTAAGGTGTTATATGGGGCAACCTGTATCGTGGGTTCGAATCCCACCGTCTCCGAATTAATAAAGTCCGCTGTTTTTAACAGCGGACTTTTATTATGAGCATTCCTGGTTATAAATAGCAAAAATTTTTTTCACGCGTTTTATAACAGATAAAGGAATTCTTATTGATGAATGTAAATAACAAACTATCCTGTATTCAGGTCGGTTTTAAATCCCAAAATTACACCAACCCTGAAAACACTTCCAAATCTTATATAAGCGAAAAAGAAATTCTGGCCGCAATCAGGAGCAACAAATTTGAGCCCAATGGCGTAAACGATGATGGAGAGACCTTGTTTTAGTACATCGTAAAAAACGACTATTTTAGTGCGGTTAATTATTTAACGGCTAAAAAAGACAAAATTAAAGATTTCATAAACTATCCGTCCAACAACAAAACTCCTCTGGATTGCGCACAATCTGATAATATGCGCACCCTCCTTCGCTCAAGAGGGGCAATACCTTACAAAAAATTACCGGCAGATGCCAGAGAAACCGCGGCTAAAATATTTATGTCCAATCCTGTTGTTGCAAAACCCGTACCTGTGATTCCGGCAGCAAAAGAAACTAAACCGGAAGTCAGAGAAGAAATTAAAAAAACGGTCGAAACCCCTCCGGTAATGCACAATGAAGAAGAGCAGAAAGTTGATTATTTTGATTCCTTTGAAGAAGTGGATGAAATACCGGAAGTTAGCGCAAACGAACAAGTAAACGAAAAGCCTGCTGAAAAAGAGATTGATTCTATTATTAGCAAAGTGCCACGGATTTCTTGTGATTTAGTAAGAAAGTATGAAGATTTATTCTCAAAAAGTCCAAGAAAACTTTCAGATTGTATAAAAGAGTATCAATTTGAAAGAAATTTTTCTGATGGAAAAATTTATTCTATCCTGCATAGAATATTTCAACATGACCTAGAAAGCTATACCGATTATATGACAAGGTTTCAAGATGATGATTATTACAACAGATTGCAAATAGAAACTCTTCTATTCTATGAAAGAAATGAATTTATTTCCAACTTTTTTAACTTAATAAAAGATGATATTAGGTTATTGAACAAAATTAAAAAGGCTTTAGATTCTGTAGCCCACGGCTATTATGAATCATCAAGGAATGCTCTAAAACAAAGGGTTGACGAAATGCTTGATGAAATTGTTTCTAATCAGAAAAAAGAACTTGATAGCACACCTATGAATCACCATGAGATTGTTTCCAAGTTAAATAATGACAACATTTCTGATGATTCTATAAACAAGAGCGAAACATTCACATCCAGAGTAATAGATTATATAATGGCACAGGCAGAGCCTGAGGAAAAGAAATCTATAATACAATTTTTAGCCCGACGCAAAAATATTGACTATAACCAAAAAGATAAAAATGATATTTCAATATTGGAAAAAGTAATAAATGCAGAGGATAAAGAGCTTTTAAACCTGATTTCCCAAACAACTTTGAATTATTATCCGGAACTTGACTATGCTTATTCAAATATTCAGGATAAAGCTTTTAAGAAATTAGTAGACAATATAAACCTCAGATTTCAGGATGTGGAGGAAGCAATTAGGCTCTCTTCAAGGGCTGCAATGGATAAACTTTTGGCACAATTGCAATCTCCGTTTTTTAAAGATAATGTAAAAACCAGAATCCGGAATCTTGTTGATAATAATGCAACTTCTGACATGAAAGCATATCTAGCATCAAAATATAAGGAGCTCCTCTAATGCGTGTAAATAATATAGCACAAACCAATTCGTATAACTCAAAGTCTCAAAAAACACCTTCTTTCAGGGCTTTGCACCTTGATAAGAGGCTTCAAGAAGGCACACTTGGGGATTTAAGCAAAAAAATAATAGAAAATAAAAATATCCAGGAAGCTGCCGCAAAATACGAGGTCATTGTAAAACTAAAACATTTCTTTGGAAATATTTTGGGGATAACTGCGCAGGCCGGTGAAGGTATCAAAAAAGGACTGTTCGGGACTCTAAAATTAACCGGTGCTAAATCTGAAAAATACCTCTTTAAATCAGAAGAAGATATTAAAGACGATTTGAATTTAGAGCTGAGTGAAAAGATTATCAAACAAGCAATGCCAGATAAATTTGAAACACTTTTTAGAGACGGGAATCTGGATGTCAAGAAAATTACTGCAGACGAGGTTAAAGAAATTTCTATTGCACTTCAAGACAAGCCTGAAGTTATGAAAGAAATTTTCACATTCAGGCCTGTTAATAATGATAAGGACGATTTGAATATTGTTGAGCGGTTTGTTTCTGATAAAGAGCTTGCTCCGATTTTTAAAAAAGTATTGGGGGATGAAACGTTTGCAGAATACGAAGCTGTGGAAAAAGAAAGATTAGAGATTGAAAGAAAACAAGCTTCTGCTCTTATATATAAGATTCCAGATGAATCAGGCATTGTAGAAAATTGGGACTTGTTATCAAAATATCCTGCAATATTAGATAACGCTTTAAAAAAATTTAATAATATTAATATAAATCGTTTGAGTCATAAAGACCTTAAAAAGATACATGCAATATACGAACAAGGGGACATAGAAAACTATACAGATCTAATGTTACATTCTCCGTCGCTTCTTGATTTAAAATCCAAGACACACATTGTGCAGCTAAAAGTGAATGGGATGGAGGATATCATTACTCACTATTTTGATTTAATAAAAGATAATGTAAAATTATTGTTAAGAGTAAGCTATAATTTGAATGCAGTTTTAAATAGGATAAGTGAATATAGTAGTTTATATGATCATGAAATAGAAGCTTGCGATCATTTAAAAACAAGTATCAATAATATGCTCCCGGCAGCAATTACACACGAAGCTGAAAAATTGGATAATATGTCTGTAACCTATGATAATATTATGTCGACATTAAACGATACCCCTCTTGATTCCATAAAAAAGAGTGAAAAATTTCTCTCTAATGTTATGGATTTTTTAATGACGAAGGCAACACTGGAGGAAAAATTTTCAATTGTCGATAAATTAAGAGATATTAAAAACGATTAAAATCACCGCTATATAAATGCAACCTGGATAAAGACCTGATAAAAGACTCAAGTCCTTTATGCTCGCGTATATAAAAGTCAAATACGGCAAGTATTTTCTGCTCTGATTATTAATCTAACTCAATATCACTGAAAACCGGATTTGTTTCCCTGCTATTCATGTAATTGAGTTGAATATCCGTTGGAGTCGTTATCTCAATTGGTGTATTAACAAAAGCCACCCTTGAAGCCGGCTTTGTAGCGTACACCCTGCCGTTTATATCAACGCACTTGACTGCAGCGTCTCTCAATTCGGCTTTTCTCTCTTCGGGTGAGAGCTCCTGCCAAGCGAGGTATTCTTCTGCAAGCTCTGATTGAAGCCTCATGTTCTCTTCTTTGGAAAAATATTTTCTTGCACGACCGCTGGGCTCAATGAGGTGGGATTTGTCAAAGCGTGTTAAGTTTTCCGGACTCAGGCTTGGAAACTCCTCTATCCTTGAGCCGATGATTCCTCTTAGCTTGTTGTAAATCACTTCATAAAGCTTTTTTGTCTCAGCTTCACCAACACCATCTCCATTTGCAGCATGCCTGTAAATTATTGACGCCTTGTCCAAGCTAAACAAATCAATGAAGGTTGAAATCACATTCGCCATTCTTGAGGTGTAAATGTTTCTAAAGAAAACGGACTTATCTTTCTCTCCGTTTTTCAAAGCCTGACGGGAGTTTTCCATGACATTCAAAAACGGGTTTACTGAAATTTCGACTTTTTCCACAGAATCCGGATTGCTTTTTATTTCCTTCACCAATCTTTCGGCGTTCTCCTGCGCGTATTTTGAAGCCTTGCTCCAGCCGGATGTCACAAACAGGGTTGGAATGTTGAGTTTTTTGTAGATTAGCTGCATTGCTTCAACCACGCTGTGCTTCGAGCTCAAACCTTCAATAGGAAAATCCGACGGGTTTGAATCGTCAACAATGCTCAAATACTTGTTCCCGTTTAGAACATCAAACCCCAACCTCTGGCTAAGACTCCTGAACCCGTCTGTAAACCTTTCCAAATCCTCAAAAAGAATCGTTCTCTTTTTATCAGGTTGAGCGTTCTTCAAGCAGTGGGTGCAACCCACAGTGCATCCGCGAAACAGGTTTAGAGTCTCAAAGTTTTTGGTTATAAAAGCTATGTCATCAAGCTTAACAAATCTTTCACCGTCAAACAGCGGTATGCCCTTCTGGATTCCCTCTATCACTTCCGGTTTGATTTTTGTAAGTGGAAATCTTGAGTTCTTTATCGCTGACGGGATTTTAGCAATGTTTGGCTGAAGATTTATCATACTATTCTAAACCCCGTGAAAAAAAATTTTGTTAGTAAGATTTCTGTTAAGCCTCGTCAATGATTCTTGCGGAATCATCCAAATCCTTCATGAGCCCTTCGTTTCCCTTATCCAGACCTCTCTGGCGCAAAGCTGATGCAACTGTTTTCGGAAAATTCGGAGCCCTGCCATCAGAAGCAGCCTTGTAATAATCAGACTCAAACTCTTCACCAACCCGCGTTGCCCAGTTGTCTGTTAGCGTTCCGGGTTTGTTGTAGGTTTTTCCCGTACCCCAGAAATCAGCAAAGAATATCTGAACGCGCTTTGCAGGACTTGTGAATAGCTCGGCAAAACTTGCTGCTATGAATTTCAATTTATCTGAGCGAAGCTCTTTGAGATAGTTTTTCACATCTTCTTTTAAAGCACCCTTTGGCGCAGTGTCTTGAGCCAGAAGCCTTGTTTTGTTCATAAACCGTTTTGATTTTTTGTCTTTGAACAAATCTTCCACAAACTCAATAAACGACGGGTTATCATGAGAGCCCAGCATGATAACATTTTCAGGCTTAGCCTTTGCACCCCTGTGGTCAAACTGGGTAACGGAAATTCCGCTAAGCCCGAGCTTTTTCATAACCCGCTCTGTCGGAAGATTTTTGTCACCCAAATCCTCACAGATGATTGCAGACTTGTCTAGCCCGTGTTTTTCTGCTGCAGGAATGATTATTTTTGTAAGGATTGAAGCGTACTCATCGTCGTTACGCTTCTTGAACTTGCCGGTGAATTGTGAATAAATTCTTCCGGAATTAGAAGGAGTCATCTCCTTGCTGCTAACTGTATACAAGAACGGGTCAATCAACCCGATAACGTGGTCGATTCTAACCCCGCCCGGGCAGGCTGCAAAATAGTCTTCGTATCTTTTTTGAAGCACTTTTCCGGCTTCTCCGAGTGAGCCGTCCTTGTTGAATATTTTTTCAGGGTTAAAATACCTGAAATCCCATCTCTGACCTGTCTTTGAAAAATAATCAGGAGGGCAGCCGATTGCCAGCCCTTTCAGGAACAGATTCTGGTGAGCCCATTCTTCTGATGCAGGAGCTGCAACAGGAGAATCTCCGATTACTCTTATCCCTATTTCCTTGCTTAGTTTATTTGCAGCCTTGACCTCTTTATCCAGAATCATCTGTTGAAACAAATAGTAGTCAATCTCGTCTGCATAAGTTGATTTCAATTCATCAATTCTAGCCTGAGCTTCCTTTGCCTGTTTTGCATTTTTCGGAGCAAACAGGTTTTTATCAATACCGTCCCAGTCTTCCCATTTCGCAGATTTCTTGAGCGCAACAAGTTCGTCAGCTCCAAGATTACCTGAAACATTTTCCCAGACAAGCGCGTTGTCGTTGCCTCTGATTTTGTTCAGCACCCTAAAAATCGCGCCCTGTTCATATTTGGCGCCCTGTTCCTGTTTAAATTTTGCAAAATCAGCCTGAATTGCTTCATTGTTTTTGGAATACTTGAATGCCTCACGGAGCGCCTTTTCGTAGCTTCTGCGCACGTAAGGATAATTAACGTTTTCCTTATCCGGATTGTGTTCTACAATCTCTTGGAAGGTTTTTGCAGACAGGATGTTACCGTATTCTTTTGAGGAAAGTTTTTCAAGAGGAATCATGAAAACATTTCTCGCGTTGGATTCCGAAACATAAGGCGAATCGTCAATCACCTGTCTCAAATTGTTCGGCTCCTGCTGGATACTGGAGATTGAGTGTTGTTTCAAAAACGGGAACAGCTTTTCTGCCGTGGTTGTTGAAAACAGAGACCCGATTCCTGTGTTTTCAGACTTCACAGCCGGAGCAGAAGAATTGTGAAGAATCAATTCTACTTTTTTACCCAGAAGCTCTAACCCCTGATTAAGGGATTCTGTGTAAACCTTCATTTCTCTCCCCACGGGTTTTCTTTTAAATGTCGGGGAGTTGTCGACTTTGGATATTCTCACGATATACCTCTAAAACTCATACACACATATAACCTAGCGATAGTTATTTGATATACAAATAATATCACAAACAAAACTAATAGCAAAAAAATTTTTTAGGGGTTTTGTAACAAATATGAAAATAGCAAAAATCAGACCGAAACAGATTAACGAAATAAAATCTTACGAACGTCCGGAGTTTATTAATTACGAACTATTCAGGAGTGTTAATAGTCTTGCATCTGTTATAGGCAATGTGCAATCCGCTTTGAAAATAATATACAGGCTGGCAAATGTCAATGGTATATCAAGGTTAATTCAGAATATAGAGCAAAACGCGTCTATCAAGGGGCTGAATAATGCAGGGGCAATTATTTTTAATAACGGACAAAACAATATTGTTTTGCATTCAAGTCCTAAAGGGCTTGAATGCAAGGAACAAGAACCTTTGAATAATAAGACACTTAAAAGTGTGGTTGTAAGAGACCGTATGCTTATCGAAAAAGGCGGCAAGATTAAAAATGTATCTGAAGCAGAAGCCTTTCTTGAGAAAGCCTTAAATGATGTGGATTTTCCGATTTTAAAGCTTAGAAGGATTTTAGATAATTGTGAGACACAGGCTTTGATTGATAAAGTACTTGCAGCACCAGTTTATTATCCGATAAAGAAAGAGGGCTTAAGCTTTGCTAACAGAGAAACAGTAAATCAGATAAAAAGCATATATGAAGATATTTTCAAAAACCTCGGTCAAATTAATAATGTTGTGAATCGTTCAAAGGTGAAAAACAGATACCCGGGTATAAATCAAGGTAGCAAAGGCTCAAGAATGCTGGATTTTGTTCAAACAAAATCTCTGAAAAACGGGTTTCGGGTAAATCAGGTCTCCGACCATGATATCAGACAGCTTGTAATCCAGTTAAGACAGGAAGACGGGAGTTTTAAAAATATGATTATAACTCCCGGATACACTGTTTATAAAAGCAAAGCTCTTCAAAGCCTTTCAAATACAGGCAATAAATCGGTATTATATTCTAAAGAAGAGTTAGAAAACCCTGAGGTCGAAAAAACTCTTGTTAATGTGAAACAAGAGTTACAAAAGTATAGTGATTATATTCTTGACAGAATAGAGAATCTTAATAAGACAAAGCAAAGGCTTTCAACAACAGAGGTCGGAACAATAGGCAGCCTCAACCTCGAGCGCGCAAATCTTGTTCATAAAAAATATATGGAATGTAAAGATGAGCTTGCAAAGTTAAATGAATCTGATTTAAAGAATCGTGCCAAAGATGCGTTGGATATAGAATGCAAAAAGGGCAGCCCGTCTATGATTTTGAAAAACGCAACTCCTAATAATGAAAGTTTGCAAATAAGCTTTCCGATTATCAACAAGGAGCGCTGCACAAAAATCCTTGCGCTCAAAGGTGATAATCAGATTAAAAAATCATTCCTTATGCAGGGCGACAAACTGGTAAAATTTGAAGCAAAGACTCTTGGAAGAAGCAAGCGCAACGACAACAAATTTAATTATTATACAAATGAAGAAATCAAAAAATCCGGCTTACGCGGGTATCTAAAAAACTTATCAGAAAGACTTGATTATATAGTAGCTTCTCTAAAAAACAAACAGTATTAGATACTTTATTCGTATGATTTTTTCTCAAACATCTACATCATTCGTATGATTTTTAATTATGCGCATAATTTATTTCCTTAAAAATACTATATAATACAAGTAGAATGATTGACTTTTAGTAATATCCCATTAAAACAATCATAGAAACACTTACAAATAGGAGACGCCTTTATGGGTATGGCAGCATCACAAGCCAGATATTTAGCGCTGGTTGCTCGAAAATCAAACTGTGAATACGAAGGACAACAAATAAATCAGGCTCGTACTGTCTTATCCAATCAGTCTGCAAACTTATTCAACCAGATGCTTGGCCTGAACGTCCCTGTACCGCCTAGCACGCAGGATTACACAAAACAGCAGTACTCATATTCTGACGGCTTAAACAAATCCACAATCGACAGCTGGCAGCAGCTCGCTACTCCGGAAGAAGATTATAACTATGTTGTAACGCACCACTACTACGCAGACGTTTACACCGGCTCCCAGAAAAAAATGTCTGACCCGCAAGTCCAGTTCTCATCCGGCACAACAGTTAGTGTTGACGAGATTGAAAAGGCAATGCGGCTTGTAACCCAGACTAAGAAAGACTATGAAGAAGCAAAAGCTGCAACCGAGGCTAAAAAAGCAGAGGCAGCAACTTTAAGCAACTACGTTGACAACGACACCTACACAGGGGTAAACAAAAGTTCTTACGACGCAGCGACAGACACCTACTCTATCAGGACAAAAGATTTGGCTGACACAGACCCTGACTACACCTATG
>CANAXK010000052.1 GCA_947365485.1 uncultured bacterium | reverse complement strand
TGAATTTTTCCAGCTTTTTCTTGCTTGAGTTTCTATCCTTAACAATCGGTTCAGCATAAGTCAAAAACGCTCTATATTCCTGACATCCGTAGCCTTTTTTAACTCTTGAAGGGTAGTTGTAAGTCATGTAGTCATAAACATTCATGGCTCTTTCAGAGTTTGCAGGCTTGCCTTGAAGCGCTTCCATTGTGCTTCCCGGCATTTTTGTAATGACAACAATCATTGCAAGCGGGTTGTAATCGGTTTTCATCATCAAATCCACGCCAGTGATATCGGCCTCTTTATCGTCTTTCAGGCTCGTCTTGTTAGCAACGTATTCGCTGTTAGCAGCTGTGTTTAATACATTGTCAGCACTGAGTTTTTCAGCAAGCGCAGCTTTTGCAATGTTTCTGAACTTGTCTTTAGAAGCCTGACCATTGATAATATGTCCCATTTCGTTTGCAATAACAGCAGCTACTTCACTGTCGTTGCCGGCATAAGACAAATCTGTGCTTGAAATCTGGATAACATTTGTTGTTTTAGTTGCAGAATTATCAGCCGCACCATTTACGACTTTGAAAGTTGTTTTAGCCGGCAGGTTATTTTTAGTAATCAAAGTTTTACCAACCGTAGCAACTCTGTCAGCCGCAACCCATGTCGCAGCGTTTGCAGGCATGATAAACAGCGCCATTGCAAATAAAGAAACGATAATCTTATTCATATACTCCTCCTTTTAGTAATTCCCTCGCCCCACGGGAGAGACCCCGAAGGGGCGAGGCTGGGTGAGGGGGCAGCCCCTCTGCAAAATTATACTACCACAAAATAATTTATTCCTGAAACAATTTCTTCTCAACTATAGCGCATAATATATGCCCTATCATCATCTGCGATTCCTGAATTTTGGGGGTGTCTGATGAGGGAACTTTTATCAAAAAGTCGCATAAATCATCCATCTTGCAAGTTTTTTCACCGGTAAGCCCAATTGTAACAACACCTTTTTTTCTGGCTTCTTCAAGCGCGTTAATAATGTTAACAGAATTGCCGGAGGTTGAGATTGCAAGAAAAATATCGCCCTTGTTCCCGTTCGCCTGAATCTGGCGGGCAAAAACGTTTTCAAAACATGCGTCGTTCCCAATTGCTGTGAGTACAGATGTATCTGTTGAAAGCGAAATCGCAGCAAGCCCGGGTCTGTCGATATAGAATTTCAGCACAAGCTCGCCTGCAATGTGCTGCGCGTCTCCTGCTGAGCCGCCGTTACCTGCTGAAATAAGTTTTCCGCCGTTTTTGTAGGAGTCAACTATCGCATCAGCAGCCTTTGAGATGGTCTCAATGATTGTCTTGTCTTCAAGCACTTTTTTCTTGGTATCGATTGAGCTTCGTATGTAGTCTTCTATAAACATTTATCCTCACTTCTTTTTATCAGATATCGGTCATTCCCTCTCCTTTTTTGCTTTACTTACAAACCCTTTTTATTATTTTTAAGCTTGTTTCAATATGCTCCGAGAGGGCTAGGGTGAGGGGTTAACCCCTTCCTACCGGATAGTATTCTATTCCGCGCCCTGCAAGAGAGTCCGCATCATACTGGTTGCGCCCGTCAAAAATTACCGGATTCTTGAGCAAAGACTTAACCTTGTCAAAATCAGGGTTCCTAAACTCGTTCCACTCAGTTAGCAACAAAAGCGCGTCAGCACCTTCTAATGCCTCATAAGAGGAATTACAATACCTTATCCGCTCACCGAAAATCGGTTTTGCAAGATCATACGCCTTCGGGTCAAAGGCCTGCACCTTGGCACCATGCGCAAGCAGCGCATTAATAATCGTTATGGACGGAGCTTCTCTCATGTCGTTTGTCTTTGGTTTAAACGCAAGTCCCCAGACTCCAAACAGGCTGCCTTCAAGGTTTTCGCCGAATTTTGCAAGAATCTTTTGGACAAAAAGTTCCCGCTGGTTTTTGTTAATCTCGTCTGCTGCTTTAATAAGTTTGCACCCGCAGTCATTGTCTTCGGCGGTTTTTATTAGTGCTTTTATGTCTTTAGGGAAGCAGCTTCCGCCAAACCCGATTCCTGGATAAAGGAATTTTGTCCCGATTCTTGAGTCAGCGCACATGCCGATTCGTACCTTATTAATATCAGCGCCTGTTTTTTCGCAGATATTGGCTATTTCATTTATATAAGATATTTTCACTGCAAGGAAGGAATTGGAAGCGTATTTAACCATCTCAGCAGACTTTGTATCCATTGTTATAATCGGGTTCTGGTTTCGAACATAGGGGCTGTAAAGTTCGAGCATAATCTGTTTTGCTCTTTCAGAATCCGCCCCGATTATTACCCTGTCCGGTCTCAAAAAGTCTTCCACAGCAGCGCCCTGCTTGAGAAATTCAGGGTTTGACACAACATCGAACTCAAAATCGGTTTTAGAAGAAATGATTTCTTTAACTTTTTCAGCTGTGCCAACAGGGACAGTTGATTTGTTCACAACAACTTTGTACCCGTTCAAAGATTTTCCGATTTGTTCTGCCACCTCAAGTACGTACTTCAAATCAGCAGACCCGTCTTCGCCTTGCGGGGTTCCGACTGCAATAAAACATATAGAGGATTCTTTGACTGCAGTTTCCAGGTCAGAAGAAAAAGTCAGTCTGTTTTCTTCTACGTTTGTTTTGACAAGCGCATCCAGTCCGGGTTCGTAGATTGGAATAATTCCGGCTCTTAGTTTTTCCAGCTTGTCGGAATCATTGTCAACACAGATTACGTCATTGCCCATCTCTGCAAGGCATGTGCCTGCAACAAGCCCGACATAACCAACCCCGATTACGCATATTTTCATTCCATACTCCTATTTCCAATAACCGTAAATATTTTTCACAGTCTCGTATTTCATATTCTTAACTTCCCGCTCCGGCTGCTCAAGCGCCCACTCAAACATGCTGTTAACAGTTTCCTCCAAGTCGGTTCTGTCGTCAAAGCCCAACAGCTTCTTAGCCTTTGTGTGGTCTGAATAAGCATATTTTGCTTCATGTCTTGGTTCCAGATGCACAATCTCCGGCTTGAATCCGAAATTTCCTGCGCATTTTTGCACGAGTTCTGCTGTTTCTCTTAGGGTGAAAGCCTTATCTGCGCCGAGGTTGAAAATCTCACCGTTAAATTCGGTCATGAGTTTTTCAAACGGCTCGTTATAATAAACCATGTCAGAAAACGCTCGTTTTTGAAGCCCGTCGCCGTACACGGTAAGCGCTTCGCCCTTCATTGTCTGTCTTATCCAGATTCCGATAACATTTCTGTACCTATCCCAGATGTTCTGATAAATCCCCACAACATTATGAGGTCTTATAATAGAATAGTTGAGCCCGAACTGGTCATGCGCGGTCTTCAAGTCCATCTCAACCGCGTACTTTGCAATCCCGTACGGGTCAATCGGTTTTGGCTGCATGGTTTCGTTAAATGGCGGTTCATTATCAGCCCCGTAAACCCCGTTTGAGGATGTGAAAATAAACTTTTTAACATCGTAGTTAATGGACGAAGTGATGAGATTGGCTGACGCCACGACATTGTTCATATAATTAAAGTTTCGAATAAAAGGCGAGAGTCCTTCTGCAGCGTAGGCTGCGAAGTGGTAAACATAGTCGAATTTTTGTTCTTTAAAGAACTTATCAACCGACTCCAAATCAGTCAGGTTGAGCGTTGAGCAAAAAACGCCGTCAGCCAGATTTTCCTCGTATCCGCCGGAGAAATCGTCAATCCCGACTACTTCGTACCCTTTTTCAAGCAGGAATCTTGAAAAATGGCTGCCCAGAAGCCCTGCTATTCCTGTTATTAAAACCTTTGACATATTAACCCTTCCGCACCATCCTGAATTTAACCCCGAATAATGATAGTATTTTAACCTTATCTCCGTTTATAAACTTGTTTTTCAGCGAGAATATGTTATCTACAATATAACGGATTTTTTGAATTTTTACAAATTTCTGCAACTCATCATAGACCTTTTTATCAAGATATTTTTGCGAAATTTTAAAGAATTGCCTGTAATCTTTCTCGTCCAAATTATCCAAAAAAGTTTTTCCAATAAACATTTGATACTCTTTAATATCAACAGTATCAAGCAAACCGTGTTTTGAGAGAATATCTCTTACGCTATTTACAATCTCAAGGCAATCAAAGTATTTTTTTGCATTGCGATTCACAGTTGATGCAGGGTTCATTCTGTAGTGGTAAAAGCATTCATCTATATAAAACACTTTATTTGCGCATATAAGCGACTCAATGCTCCATGTGTGGTCCTCTGCGCGTTTTAGAGGTGCAAACTTAATATCATTTTCTACAATCATTGCCATTTTGTAAATCCTGCTCCACACCATAAACACGATATTTACAGGAAGAGATTTTAAAATCTCTTCCTGCCTCAAACATGTTTGAGGCTCATAACCTTTATCTTTCAAGCAAATTCTGTTTTTGTATCCGCTATGATAAAACTCTTCATAGTCACACTGAACAACATCAGCGTGGTTGTTTATAGCCTCACTGTACATCTTTTCATACATGTCCGTGCTAATCAAATCATCCGGATCCACAAAAGCAACATATTCACCCTTTGCAAGCTTTAGAGCTTTGTTTCTTGCAATCCCCTGTCCGGTGTTTTCCTGGTGCAGAACAACAACACGCTCGTCCGCTCTTGCATACTCATCCAAAATCGCGCCCGAGCCATCTGTTGAGCCGTCATTCACGCATATAACTTCAATATCGCTTAAAGTTTGTGCTAAGACGCTATCAAGGCATTCTCTCAGGTAGTTTTCTACATTGTAAACAGGTATGATTACAGAGACTTTAGGCATTAGCGAATTTCCTCAAACAAATTAATCGCTCTTTCGATTGCAGCGTCCATGTTGTAGTATTTGTAATCACCGAGTCTGCCAAGGAAATAAACATTATCAAGCTCTTCTGCCTCTTTCAAATACTTCGCGTAAAGCTCCGCATTCTCCTTGCTCGCAATCGGGTAGTATCTCTCGTTTTTGCCAAGCTCGAAAAATTCAGAGTACTCTTTTGCTATTACAGTTTTGTCGCTCTTATCCTGCAAGTAGTGTTTATACTCATGGATACGCGTGAAATCGTAATTATTAGGATAATTTATGCACGCGTGTGACTGGTAAAACTCTCTGTCGTATTCTTCAAACTTAAAGTTTACGCTTCTATAAGGCAGCATTCCGTATTTGTAGTTGAAAAACTCGTCAATTGAGCCTGTGAAAAACACTCTGTCAAAACATTCTACGCCTTTAAACTCTGTATTCAGTTTAACTTTGATATTCTTATGGTCGAGCATTCTCTCAACAACTTTTGTATATCCCTTCCTTGGAATGCCCTGATACTTGTCCTGAAAATACCGGTTGTCCTTGCTCAAATAAACCGGTACTCTTGCTGTAACAGCGCCGTCAACTTCTTTTGGAGAAACGCCCCACTGTTTTGTTGTATAGTTCAGAAAAATCTTTTCGTAAACATAGTTTGCGAGGAATTTCAAATCCTCGTCATCTTGTTTTTGAAACTCCAGAATCGGAACCTTTGTATTGTATTCAAAAGCCCTAAGAAGTTTCTCTTCCATTCTTTTTGCCATTGTTTCAGGAAAAACCTGATAAAGCGTATTAAAATTGAACGGAATCTGCGCCTCTATACCGTCTATTATACCCACAACCTCATGCATATAAGTATTGAAGTCAGTAAACTTCTTCAAAAAAGCCCAGACTTTTTCACTGTTTGTGTGGAAAATATGCGACCCGTACTTGTGAATCATTATTCCGTTTTTATCGCGATAGTCGTAGCTGTTTCCGGCAACATGGTCTTTCTTGTCAATCACGACAACTTCTTCGTTCAGATTTTCTGCAATCAGGTTTGCAATAGCAGCGCCCGAAAAGCCTGCTCCAACAACTAAATTTTTCTTCATTTTTTTGCTCCGAATAAATTTTCAAACAGGCTCCTTTTCTCAACAACCTTCTCAAAGAACCTATTCGGCTTATTAATAAGCAAAGTAAAATCTTTTTTATTTATTGAATCAAAAAAGTCCTTCTTAATCTCGCCCTTTGAATCAAACTCCCTGAACGTATCAGAAAACTTCTGCAAAAATTCATTCTGGAAGCTCTTATCCAGTCTCTGGATATTCCACGCGTAAGCCCTGTACTGGTTTACAAGTTTTTGAGTGTTGAAAACCTCTTTCAATTCAGGCTTGCTTTCCAAAAATCTTGTCAATTCATCGTACTCGTCGCACACGCAGTAAACTTTTCCGGGGTTATTGATAGACGAGCCCGGATTATCCTGCCTGTACCTTAAAAGCGGGGTCTCAAGTAGTTTAATCCTTGGAGAGCTTGCAATAACTTTGAAGTTGAAAGACATATCCTGAAAAGAAGCACCCGGTGTTTCCAGAAATCTTATCCCGTTTTCTTCAAGGAATTTCTTTCTGTAAACTCCTGCCCACACGCTTGCGTGGCAGGTGAACATTTTCAGATTGTCTTTTGGTTCAAACACGTCTTTTTTAGCGCATCTCGCAATCAAGCCGCTTCGTTTGAGTTTGTTTTTCTTAGACCAGTAGTTATAAAAGTTGCACTTTACAACATCAAGATTATTCTTGTGAGCTTCGCCCAAAAGCGTCTCATAAATATTGTTTTCCAGTATATCATCAGGCTCAAATATTGCTACAAACTCTCCGGCTGCTTCATCAAAACCGCGGTTTACAGAAGCTCCGTAGCCTGAATTTGGTTTATCAATAATTTTAAATCTGTTATCTTTTGCAGCGTACTCTTCAACAATCTTCAGAGAATCGTCTTTTGAGCCGTCGTTTACACATATTATTTCCAGGTCTTCAAATGTTTGTCCAACAACGCTGTCAAGTGCTTCCCGAAGGTAAGTTTGAGCGTTATAAATCGGAATAACTACTGACAATTTTGGCATATTAAAAAATTTCTCTCCAGTTATATATTACGACTATATATATTAAATTATAAAGAAAGTTAATTTGCAATTAACTTGATTTTAAAAATAAATCTATTAAAATAATTGTATGTTAAAAAAGAGCGTTTTAATTTTAGTGCTTGCAAGTTTAATACTGCCCGCCTTTTCAGAGCCGGACAACGGCGGCCATGCCGGTACCCCGCCAGGGTTTTACGACGACATTGACCCTAACTCACTGGACAAGGACGAAGAAACAACCATTTACCGCCAGGATGAAGACGGAGCTTTCCAGCACTACAACGAAAATGACGAAATCATTGTCCCTCCTGAAAGAACAAAGGCATCAAAAAATTATTCGCAAATATACAACGACCTTGAAGTGCCAAGCTTCTCGTACCTTCATGACATAGACCCCGAGCAGTACTATGATATGAAAGACACATCATGGTCTGTTTATCCGCTATTTAGGCTCAATTCGCCAATATATTTCAAAAACATCACAATCGAGCCCGGGTATTACCTCTTAACCCCGCGCGAACATGAAGGAGACTGGTTCATATTATTTAAGCAAAACGGCGTTGTCAAGCACATTATTCCGGTATACGAGCGGGATTACACGCCGGAAATGTTTTACGACAAGCACATTGCCAAGCCTAAATTAACCCGTTCGCAGAAAATCCACATGGGTTTTCTGGATTTTATCGGGAATTTCAAGAGCACCAAGAGAAAAGCGCCCGTACAAACCTACCTCGAAATCAACGATTTGGAGAATTACTTTGTGTCCATAATCATCTATTACGGTTCGCACAAGTATTCGACTCTGTTTAGAACAATAAGGCTCTAAACATTCATCATCTCAATCGATTTATGCTTCGAAACAGAGTAACGTGACTTGTAATCTTCATACTTGCTTACGAACTGCAAGTCTTCATCCTTGTTTCTGTGATTGTATTCATGCTTATCAATTGTTGTGTCATGAAGCTGAATAACGCTTGTTGCAATGTTTCCGCAGTGTGCTGCAATTCTTCTAAAATCATTCAGCAAATCAGAGAACAGGAAGCTGACTTCTGCGGTGCAGTACCCGTCTTTAAGCCTCTGGATATGACGGTTTTTAACTTTTCTGATAATCTTCTTGATTACAGCCTCAAGCGGTTCAGCCTCCTGTGCAAGCTGAATATTATCGGTTTTATAAGCCTCAAGAGCCATCATGAATATCTCTGACACAGCATGAACAATAACCTTAAGTTCCTCAACTGCGTCCGGAGAAAGCTTTTTCTCGCTTTCCTTAAGCTTTTCTGCAATCTTAAGAATATACGAAGCATGGTCTCCGATTCTTTCATAATCCCCGATAGTCAATAGTAGCTGCGAAATCCTGTTGTTGTCTTCTTCTGAAAGCTCTTTGCCTGAAAGTTTTAACAAGAAAGCCCCGAGTTTGTCTTCGTAAGTATCAATCTTAATTTCGTTGTTTTTAATCTGGTCTGCTTTCTTGTAATGGAAGCTCTTAAGCATCTTTGTTGAATTAATAAAGTTAAACTCAACAATCTCTGCCATTTTAACAGTCTGTCTTACGCATTCTGCAATCGCAAACGAAGGAGCAAGAAGAAGTCTTTCATCAAGCAGTACATTTTTATCCTTGACCTTTTTGTCTTTAACAACAAGATAAGCTGCACGTTCCAGGAATTTGGTAAATGGAAACAGCACAACTGTTGTCACAATATTGAATATTGAATGCACCATCGCGATTCCAAACGGAGATATTGATTTTGTGACAAAATCAAATTTAAAAATCGCGTTTCCGAGCTGGAAAGCACCCAGACAGATAATAACCCCGAGTACATTGAAAAGTACGTGGACAGCTGCAACGCGTTTAGCATTTGTGCTTACACCAATACTTGAAAGCATCGCAGAAATACATGTACCAATGTTTTGTCCCATTACAATCGGAACAGCCATACCGTAAGTAAGCCCGCCGACCATAGACAGAGCCTGCAAAATACCAATAGAAGCCGCAGAGCTTTGAATAACAGCAGTTACAACAGTACCGACAATAACACCGAGAATCGGGTTAGTGAATGCGGTCATGACACTTGTAAACGCCGGCATGTCTGCAAGAGGAGCCATTGCATCTTTCATGACTTCCATGCCAAACATCAAAATTGCAAACCCGATTAACACCGCGCCCACATTTTTTCTCTTGTTGCTCTTAGCAGCCATTATCATTACAACGCCAATTAGCGCCAATATAGGAGAAAAGGATTCAGGTTTTAATAATCTTACAAAGAAATTAGAACTCTGAATCCCTGACAAACTTA
>CANAXK010000051.1 GCA_947365485.1 uncultured bacterium | reverse complement strand
GGGTGATTTTTCTTTGAGCTCAAGCGCAACGGCTTCTGGAAGGATAAAAATATGTCCGGTCGGAATATATTTTATTTTGTACATAACATTCCTTTCTACAAAAATCAGGGAAGAAAAATTCTTCCCTGATTCAAACCATAAAACTAGTTTACTTCTCTAACACCGGCCCATTTTGCGATTGCATAAATTGTTCCGGCAAATCCGGTTGCAAAATCCAAGTCGATTGAGCCGTCAGCTTTTTCAAAACGTGATAAGTCTTGAAGCTGAATAGCAGAAACGCCGGTCGGTAGTTCAATTACGATATCACCAAGCATTGAATTTGGGTAAGCATCTCCGGCTTTTACTGTTAATAAAGACTCTGCTGTAGCAGTGTTATCAATAACAATAAACAGGGAGTTATTTTTGTTAGAAAACGCTTCTTCAATAGTGATCCCGTTGGCTGCTGTAACAGCTTGTTTTGTGATAGCAATATTTGCAACAGACTCTGTGTGTTCAAGAGTCGGATACTGAACGTTAATAATATCTCTTGTCATAAATTTGTCCTTTCATAATTACGATTTGTCACTTGAATTTGTAGTTGAAGCAGGTAAAGTGATTGTCAAAGGCGCTTTAATTTTAGCAGTACCCAGATAATCAGCTCTTGGAGCACCTACACCGTACAAGCCGTAACCTTTGTAGCAAGTGTTGAAGTTCTTTTCAGGAGTGTAGTAAGTTGTGTTCAAATCAGCAGATATACCACCGGCAAGAGTTTTGTCCTTAACACCGAACAACGGATAGAAAACGCCGTCTTCAGGCTGCGCGATGTTGTTTGAAACAAGGATTTCCCAGCCGCAAAGATTACCAATGTAGCCTTTTTCAAGCTGTGTTTTGCCGGATTCTGTATATTTCAACTCTTCCAACTGTCCAAGATAGAACTGGTATTCAGGCGGAATTACACAAACCATTGAGCCGTCAATCCAGTTAGTGTGGCCTTTGCCGTCACCGCGCTGGAATTTAGCCTGCATGTAAGCAAAAATGTCTTTTGCAATTTGCGGTGTAAGTGTAATAGCAGAGCCACTGTTATCTAGATAATGGCCAGCTCTTGTGTAAAGATTAGCGTAAGAAGCATCAACTGCTGCTGCAAACTGCTTGATAGCATCGTTTGTGTAATCTTTTGCAAGTTCGACCTGGTCTTCCGGATTATCTTTTGAGCCTTGGAGCATTTTTTCTTCCATTTCTGATAATTCGAAGTGGAAAGCTTTACCTCTGTCGATTTTCACCTTGCAGGTAGAAAGTGTAGCAGCTTCTGCTGTAGGGAGGTTACCTCCGTCGTAATCAAACAGGGTAACAAGCCCGGGCATTGTAATATCTACTTCATCGCCTTTGTTAATGTGCTGTTTCATTTCAGAGTGAGCAAGTTTACCAATAACGAGCTCGTTGTAAAAATGTTTGTTGAATGCTTTTGAAAAAGCATTGACTATCATTTGTTTTGTTGATGTCATTTTTTGTCCTTTCTTTTTAATAGTGAGGTTTGATTACTCAAACCCTATTTACCCCTATCCCTAAATCAACCTTTCCAAGAGTTCGTCTACTTCTTTAGGCGTCATTTCATCAAGACGTTTTTTAGGAGGAGTAAGAGATGTTGAATTATTTTTGGAGTACGCCATGGAATCAATAACCATCTGCGTTTCAGACTTAGCAGCCCTTTCTTTTTCATGCGCAAAGATTCTTGATTCGACGTATCCTTCAAGCAGGTTGATGAACTTTTCGGAATCCAGATTCTTGCCGAGTGCAAGATAAGCTTCCTTGTACATCTGCTTGAATGCAGGGTTTTGGAAATACTGCGGAGAATTGTATTTTTCTGCAGCTGCCTGTAATTCCTGTGCATCGCCTTGAAGCATGGCTTGAGCCTCCCATGCATTCACAATATTATGAAGCATGGCAGTATTCTGCCTCAGGTTCCCGAGTTCTTTTGAGCGTATTCCCTGGTATTTCTCCATCTCCTGATACGCCTTAGATAAATCTTCCACTGATTTAAACTTACCTAAGATTAGATTTGAAGGGTCCGTGGATTGTCCTTCTGTTTGTACAGAACCGCTGCTTTGCTCCAACGGGTTATCGGCGGTTTGCACCGGCTCATTGGATGTCAGAGCAGTTGTTTCAGGTTGACTTTGTTCTTGTAAGAGAGTTTCTTCCATACAAAAATTCCTTTCTTGATTAGTAAAATATAATATTCCTACCTGCTTGACAGATAAGGATTAAACTTTTAAAACTAGAGCATACTTGGAAAAAGTATTAAAATAATAAAAACTATTTATAATTGGTTTAAAGATAGAATCATAGTGCAAGCTCTAGTATTTCCTTTTATCTTGGCCAGGAAGGGAATTAAGCTATTTTATCAATTTACTTCTTGGTTAAAAAAAATTTTATTATCCTAACTTTGTTATCATAGGGACCGCTATTATTAATATTACGCTTTATCTCATTTCAATAATTATAATCATCAAAGATATATTGAATGCAATATCATCTCCTGATAATTATAGCGATGATTGCTTATTCAATAATTGTACCAGCACATTAGAAGCAATTATTGATACCCTATTTTTCCTAAGTTTATATGAGATAATTGCATTCATAATTGCACTAATATTATCTTTATTTGTGATCCTTATTATAAAGGAAAACAGCCCACTCAAACATTTTCTTGATACCAACAAATGGTATAAGTTTTTATATCAAATAAGCATATTCATTATTATAATTTCATTATTAATTTTAACAATGTGCAACAATATATAATAATTATTAAATAGGATACTTACCCGATTGACAGATATGGATTAAACTTATAGAATTAATTTATGTTAAGAAAATACGTTGAAATAATAGAACTAAATTATCATAAAATAGCAAACAAATGCTGGTTTAGAATTTTAATTTTCCCGTTTACAATAATATGGAAAATTCTTCAATGGACAAAAAAATGTTATTTCTTCCACATAATGTTCATCTTGTGTTCTCCAATATTTATATTCGCAATTCTTTTGGAACTCTCTTATGGACCACCTTATTTTGAAATAGGTGGAAGCTATATAACAATCATTTATATATTAGGTCTACCGACAATATTATTGATTTTATACTCTTTCCCATTGACTTTAATAGCAATGATAATAAAATTTATTTTCAAGAGAAAAATAACTGTTACCAGCAATTTTTTATTGCATAACAAATGGTATAACGCATTCTATATATTTTCTATAGTATTTATACTATTAGCTCTTAATAGATTATTTTATAGGCACTAGATAATCAAATCTAGAGTTTATTCTTTTTATATTTTCTAAAAATCTCCTCTAGCTCTTCTTGCGTATAATTTATTGGTGTCGATAATACATATCTTTTTAGTTTCCCAGCCTCTTGTTGTTTATGAGCTCTATTGTTCCCATCTACAATCTGATTATATACTAAGGCTTTCTTTCCATTTGAAGCTTTATTTTCTAAGTCTGTCCGCCAATCATTTGTTTTAACCGACTCATTTTTTTTATGATCCATTATAGAAAAATCATAACCGTCGTTCAATAGAACAGAAAAAGAACCATCTCTATTGATTTTTGGATTACTTAAATCAGTTCTTTTTATTGTTCCATATAAAGCACGTTTATCTTCGTCCTCCAAAAGTTCTTTTGAAGGATGTTCAAAAGTTATCGAACTTTTTTCAAGACTACCATTTTTTATTTTCTCATAATTTTCTGCAACCCATCTTTGCATAATTTCAGAATCCTTAATTTGTTTATTCAATCTTGAAGTTTCTTTTGGAGTTACAATATCAACATCTTTTAATTTTTCATAGGTATCTTTTGCTTTAGGATCAAGCCCATACATTTGAGCAGCTTTTTCATAATATATCTGCTTCAATGCTTCATCCTTTATATTGTCTAATTTATCAAAATCATTTTGCTCAAGCACTGCTGGATTTTGTTCTTCATTATCAGCCAATTTAGAGGCAATGCTATAATATTCCCACTCACTCCAAAGAATTGGAGCCTTACTAATAGCTTTCTGTAAAGCGGTATGGGTATCCAAACCTTCATACTTTTCAGCCAAACTATCGAGTTTTTGCTTCAAAGTTGGTTTAGCATCTACAGTTTTATTAATCCCATCCTGTAAGTCATATTTTCCGTACACCAACGGAAAAAGATTTTCATACTTATCAACAGACTCCGGATTCTGAACAGCAGGAGGAATATCTTTTCCTAAATCAACATTTTCCTCAACTTTACCCTCCAATACTACCGGAGAAGACTCTTCTGATGCGTCCTCTTCAGCCGAAGTTTCTTGAGACTCTTCAGAAGCTTCTTCGCCAGATTCAGACTCTGTAGTGCTTTCAGCAGGCTCACTCGTCTGCTCCGGCATAGGATTGTTATTACCTTCTTCATTCTGCTCATCGTCTTCCTCCTCATCACGGCGACGTTTTTTTTTCTTTTTCATAATATCAAAGTAACTAATATCCGGAGGGGCTTGAATCCTTTCTGCTATTTCCTCCAACAAAGCCTCCCATGTGGCTACAGCATCAGCATTATCACCATATATAATATCGTCTTCCACCTTTCTAGTGTACGGAGACTGCTCAAGCTCCTGCATAGTTGGAATCCCTATAGATTTATTCTGCGCCATAATATCTGCCTCGTTATCAAAAAGACTTGAAAGCTTCATGTTCCAGATATCATCCTCTGAAAATATTCTGTTTTTGCGGTTATTAGTGTTAATATAATTTCTAAATCTCATTTTTCTTTCCCCTTCTTTCTTTTAATGAAGTTAGTACATCAAAAATTGTAGGCTCTTTTGGAGCACTCTCTTCCGGCTTTGAAAGATTAAGAATATCTTCCATCAGACTCTGAACCAGAGGCATGTCCAATCCAGCTGCCCCATTTTGAGCAGAAGGAACGCCTTCTAGGCCATTTCCCACCTCTAAGAATCTTTCAGGATTATCTACTCCCTTTTGCTCAAAGTACCAGACAAAGATTTCCTGCATGTTCAAAGGTATTACAGAGGCAAAACGCTCTACAGCCTGCACAACCAAATCAGCCTGCTCGGATTTCTGGGTCGTCATTGAAGAATCCGAGTACATATACTTGTAATCCCCCTGACGCACAGCATCGTCTACCTCAATCACCTCCTGCTTGTTCTCATGGTTAACAAAAATTGTTTCAACACCGGATTTAAAATCAGCGCAAAGCTTTGCAACTTTTTCTACATTCGGAATTATCAAATCTTGGTTAATTGTGTCAACAAGCATTGCAAGCCTAATCATCTGACCTTGAGTCTTTGTATTAATCTCAGTTGCGGTCTTTGAAGCAGATGTCTCAACCGCACCAATCATGTTAGGGAATATGCCGGACACTTCTGCCATCAAATCGTTAAGGAAGGAGATATCCTGCAAGAAAACATTCGGGTTGAAACTAAGCTGCTGGAAAGCCGCAGTCGGAGAGAGGTTGTCCCCATATTCAATAATTTTACCCGGATAAAGCTCAAGTTCGTCCTCGTCAAAAAATCCTTCCGGCGCAAGCAGCGGTGGATTTTCGTTAAGCGCTTGAAGGTTGCAGGTTCTGTTCATCAACTCTTCCTGGAAATGCGCAAGCGAAAGCACCGAATAAAGCGGGCTTATACCGCGTTTTGTTTCAGGATCGGTAATAAAAGCACCATAAGCAAACGGATTAATAATTCTGTCATTCTTTTCAAAAGCAACAAGATATTTACGCGCAACCACGACCGCATGCCAGTTTTTGAGCAGCGTGCCGTCCGGAAGCTTCAAATCCCCCCAGTGCTCAAGAACTTCTACTGTCGAGCCTTTAACAACATCCTGAAATAGGGAGTTAGAAGAGTTTGTTCTGTTTTTTGTATTAGCAAGCGCCTGAATCTCTTCTGCTTCGTCTTCTGTAAGCTTGTAATACTTGTTATTAATAATATCAGAAGGTGTTTTATAAGTCCTGTAAATTTTCGGGCAAGAATCCCAATTATCCATCTGAGAAGAGTCAAAAACTAAATCAGCAGGGTTTACAGGATAAATGTATGGATTATCGTAAATCTTTTTGTTATCTACCCAGTAGTTTTTGCCTTTTGAGATAGCTTCAAGAATGCGAGGTAGTTTTTCAACATCCTGCATAAACAGGTTCTGGAAAAATTCAACAGGACGCCTGTATTCTTCGTATTTTGTTTTCCAGGCAGTAAAGGAAATCAATTCACCGTGAAGCAGGGCGTTATCAATAATCTGGTCGCAGGTTTTCTGGAATCCCATTTTTTCAAGAATATCCACAAGCATTGCTTTTTGTTTGTTAGAAGCGTTATTGGAATCGTGATTTTCGCCGGACACGTCAAACATGGAGTTTACGTTAGCGTAAGTGTTTCTCCAGATAAACGCTTTCAGGGTTTGATAAAACATAAATGTTTTGCACATCTTGATTTTGGCTTTCCATCTGCTGTTTTTATCAGAAATTGACTTGAAATCGTTTTTAAAGAAGATTTCGTTAGCCAGATTAGAAGCTTTTTCCAGATTGGACGAGCGCTCTGAATTAAGCTCCGCAAATGTTGATGAAATCTTTTTTACCAATCCGTCTTTCATTTCCGTATTAAGTTTTTGTGTTGAATTATCTTTTTCAATAATGTATTCAAAAGACATAAAAATCCTTTCCGGAGCATAGCTCCTATTCTTGTAAACATTTTTTATATTAACTCCGCCATTTACCCTATTGATATTTAAGAAAATACATTGTATAATTGCACAATGATTAATTGCATAAAAAAATTTTATAATTGGCTAATGATTTTAAAACGGTACCATGCTGTTCATGTATTCGTCATTCCCAATATTTTATATTTGTTAATATGCAATCTTTATCTGATTTGTCATTTATCTGATTTTTATCCCAACGATTCTGATTCATATGGTATTTTATTTATAATGCTTATATCATTCATTGCGATTGGCATTGCCCATTATTCTTTTATACTTGGCATTATTATAGAAATCATTATTCTTATCAGACAAGCATTAAATAAACAAAAAATTTACGTTCAATCAAAATTTTTATTACAAAATAAAGTATATAACACATTATTTTTATGGAGTTTAACTTATAACTTACTATGCTGGTTGTCACTAGGTTTGTCAGATGATATATTAGAAGGGCCTATAATGGCTCTCTTTGTGGCTCCTTTCTTAATTCTTCTTATATTATTAGAGTTCTTGAGCAAACATTTTATCTAACTCATCTTTAGATATATTAATTTCAATATACAATAGGTATGGTGTTAATTTCCCAGCTTTTTGCTGTTCATAAGCATTATTATTAACAATTTTTGTATATTTTTTTACAAATGAATCATACAAAAAATGTTGCCAATATTCAAAATCAAAAAAATCACTAATAACAAGAGAAATACTTCCATCTGGATTTTTTTTCACATTAGAAATATCAGCACGGTGCAAAACCCCATACAATGTAATAGTATCCCATCCTTTTTTAGTTATTGTAGTATTAATAGCACTATGAGGCCTCTCAAATTCAATACTAACGGTTTTTCCCTCAAATGCACCTTTTTTAATATTTTCATAATTATTTTTAATAAAATCATTAATTTTCTTTGAGCGTTTTATAACCTTCACTAACATTGATTCCGGAGTTGGCGCTACAACAACTGTATTTTTAGCAATTGCTAAATCCTTTGAATTACTCAAATCTAATTTCAAACTTTGAGCTATTTTGTCTAAAACAACTTTTTTATCAATATTTCTAGGCAGATTATCAGCTTTATAAATTTTATTTCTTTCATTGCTAACAACTTCCTCTGGATTATCCGATAAATCTAATGAAATTTTATAGTAATCTTGTAACGGTCTTTTATCTTCACCAGACGCATATTTTGTTAAAGCTTTTTGACCAACTTCTTCCACAGTTAGTCTATCATAATCTCTATACGTTTTCGAATGTTTTCTTAAAAACCTTTTCACCATCTGCTCGATTCTTGATGTTTTAGCCTGTCCCTCAAGTTTTATTGAACTTTTGCCAGAGCCTGAAACAGTTCTTTTAGCTTGTTCAGAGTTTTCTTTTGATTCATCAGAAGGAACAATCTCTGTTTCTGAAACATGGCCTGTAAGTACTTTATTTTTTTGTTCCCTATATCTTTTATAGTCTTCTAACATTTGTTTATCAAGATATTCATCAAACTCATCCGGGTCAACATAATCCCAATCATTATCTTCCTGTTCTGTTTCTAGTTCTTTTTCTTTAGTATCTTCAGAAGATTCCTTTTCTGATTCAGAACTTCCAGCATGGGCTGCACCGCAAGTTCGCATGTAATCACTCACCTCAGTACCGTCAGCCCTCGTATACCCGCTTACCGGGTATGTTCCGGCACACTCACTACCACCGGAACTGCTTGATGCTCCCGCTGATGAAGAATTCTTATCCCCAAAATATTAATGTAATCTTCAATTTGCCCCATTATTTTTCCTTTCTTTTATAAACCTGTAAACCTGCTCATCAACCTTCTCAAACCCGCATTTCCTTAGACATAACGCTGATGCCTTGTTCTGCGCTTCGGCATAAATATCACATTTGAACCAATCCAGAGACATTCTCAGACACTCAAGATTCAGAGAATGCATCTTCCGGTTTGCAAACCCGTTTAAAAACAACTTCCCGTCCTCGTCTATAAAATAATAAATCGCACCTATTAGCCCGTTATCAGAGACAAACATGTAGAAAAAAGTATTGTGACAAATAAAATCAAAAGTGTTCGGGTCGTGGATTTTTGCTTGATTCTCCTCGTAAAGCTTCCGACACTGCCTCTCAAACAGACGAAAACGCGGATTTTTAGGTATAAGCGCCTCTATCATATTTTCCCCTTTGATAAGCCCTCGATGATGTTGATTTCAGGTTCTGTGTTTTCAAACTTCTCGTCATCCAGTCCAAGGGCTAAACGCTGGCCCTTTTGGACTTTCCCGATTGCTGATATTAGAAAATCTATAGTTGCAATTGAGTTCTTCGGCATTTCCAGGTATTCAAACTCGGCGTATTTTATATCATGAGCAAACTCGTTGAGAATAAATTCCAGAACACTTAGAGTCTTGTCATAAAACTCGATATGCTTCTTGTTAACGCTTTCTCTGAGCGCTTTTGCGTCACGCTCTTTTACTTTTGGCATAAAAAACCTCATTTCATCATAATAAAAAGAAAAACCGGAA
>CANAXK010000050.1 GCA_947365485.1 uncultured bacterium | reverse complement strand
TCGCTGTAGGTAAGCTCTAAAGCTTCGCCATCCAGAAAAACCGAATGCTCGTTTATGTTGATTACAAGCTCTTTGTATTTTATTAAAATCTCTTTTGCGCAATCCCTTAACCGCGCTTTTATCCTTGCTACCAGAACCTTGTTGCTAAAGGGCTTCGTTATATAATCATCCGCACCAAGCTCAAGCCCTGTTACAATATCATGCTCTGTGCTCTTTGCAGTCAGTATAATTATTGGAATCTTTGAAGTCTTTTCGTTGCTCTTTAATTCCTTGCAAACCCCGAGCCCGTCAACTTCCGGAAGCATTAAATCAAGCAAAACCATATCCGGAGCCCAGTCTGTTGCCATTTGGATGGCACTTTTACCGTCGTGTACTGATTTTATATTGCTAAACCCATTTGATGAAAGCGTCATTTCTATAAGGTCGCAAATGTCTACTTCATCATCCACTATCAAAATTTTACTATTTGCCATAACTCTATCTTACATTAAAATTGTTAGAATTATGTTAACAAAAGCTATGCCTCTTCTTTTTTCAAATTCTTAAGCAGCAAAATCAACGGAATAATGATAACACTTGCCACCGCAAACACCCTGAACGCGTCAATAAACGCTGCAAGGTTAGCCTGCTGCATCAAAAGCTGATAAGCAGTGTGCTGCCCCATGTAAGTCGCAGTGTGCGGGTCAACTGTGGACATAAACGCACTTGAGTACGCCTGAATCCTCTCTGAATAAGCCTGGGCAGTGTCTGTAAGATGCTGGATAAGCATGTACTGGTGCTTCTGCGCCCCTCTTGAAAGCAAGGTCGCAACAATCGAGGTCCCGAAAGCACCACCGATGTTCTTCAACAGGTTTTGAAGCCCGCTCGCGTTTGTCATCTGGTCGTTCCGGATTGTTGCAACAGACAGCGTAATAATCGGAATCATTGCCAAACCTAATCCAACACCGAATAAAAAATTCGGGACGGCAATATTCATTGTTGAAAATTCAAGATTCAAACATCCGAGCATCCAGCTTCCTGCACCAATGCAACCAAGACCTATCATAACTAGGATTCTGTTGTCAATAAGGTTTGCAAGCGAAGCACAAAGCACCATCGCAAGCAGGGCTCCTAATCCGCGAGGCATCATTGAAAGCCCGCTCTTATAAGCATCGTAGCCCATGAGCGATTGCAGGAATTGCGGAAGAATCGCAAGCGAAGCCAATAATACAGCCTGCATTACAATCTGCACAAGAGTACCGATTAAATAGTTTTTATCCTTAAACACTGATAAATCAACCAGCGCTTCCTTGTTTTTTATCTGCGAAATCAAAAACGCCAGCCCTGTTATGCAAGATAGAGCTGAAAGCCAGCATATCCAGGGCGCATTGAACCAGTCAGCGTTGTTACCTTTGTCAAGCACAATCTGCAAAGTCAAAAGCCAGATTGTAAGCGTGAAGAAGCCGAAGGCGTCAGTCTTAACCCCCTTTTGCTTCTGTGCATACGGAGGGTCGTAAATGAATGTCTTGGATAAGAATACCGCAATAACACCAATCGGAATGTTGATAAAATAAATAAACGGCCATGACCAGTTTTCTGTAATCCACCCGCCAAGTACCGGCCCGATAATAGGCGCAATTACGATTACAAGTCCGAACATTGCCATTGCCTTCCCACGCTCTGTCGGCTTGAAGTTCTCAAGCAAAATAGCCTGTGAAATCGGAAGCAAACCGCCGCCTCCAATACCTTGCAGTATACGGGAAAGCACCATCTGCTCAAGGTTTTGGGAAAGCCCACAAAGCGCAGAAGCGATTGTGAAGAGAATTATTGAGAATATAAAAAAGTTCTTACGCCCCATAACCTTGCTGAACCAGCCAACCATCGGGATTACGATACCGCTCGCAATCAGGTAGAAAGTCAGAATCCACATGGACTCTTCCCTGCTTACCGAAAAACTCCCCGCCATGTGAGGAAGCGCAACGTTCGCAATTGTTTCGTCCAGAACGAACATGAAAGCCGCTGCCATTGTTGGCAAACACGCAAGCCAAGGATTAATTTTTTGCTCTTCTATATTTTCCGCCATAATCTTTTCCTATTTTAGTATAAAGAAATCGTATCACACCAGTGTTGCAAATGCAACATGTTGCCACTACAACAGATTGCGTATTTATGTTGACTTTCTGAAAAAGTTTCTTATAAGAGATATTGACTACACTAATCGGATGATTTTATAAAGTTTTACTCAAGCGATTATACTAATTATCCGATTACACAAATAAAAGAGGTACAACTATGCAAATCAACGGCGGTGTAAGATTCTGTGAGCAGGGGATGAAATCCTCAATCAGGGCAATGCACGTACAGAGTGAAATCTTAGGAATGATTAACGAAAACGTTGCAGGCTTTGATAAGGTCGGGTTCCAAAGACGCGAACCGGTGGTTTCGTCTTTTAGCGAATACATCGGTGTACATGGGCTTTCGAGTACTGTAGACGACGAGGTTGGTCGTATCATGGTCTCAAGAAATCCGCTCGACATAACCATGGCAAACAAAGGCTACTTCCAGATACAGACTCCGGAAGGGGTTAAACTTACACGTGACGGGCGTTTTAAGTTGGACAGGTACGGAAATCTGTTGAACCTTGAAGACTGCCCAGTGCTATCTGATGCCGGTATGCCAATAAAGTTGCCGATTGTGCCTGATAACCCTAAAGAGGTTTTTGTTAATTCAAAAGGTATGGTGAGCGTTTATGATAAGGGCTCAAATGAGCTTTTGCAGGCAGGATACCTTGGAATAGTGGACGCAAACGGTATGGCGGTTATAAATCCTGACGTAAAACAAGGGTACAATGAGCATTCTAACGTTACTATTCAGAACGAGTTTCTCTCAGTCAAGCCGGTTGTGAGGAATTTTGAAGCAAACAGGCAGATATTTTTGCTTGAGAGCTCCAACTTACAAAAAGTTATAAGCCAACTAGGCTCTGCAAACTAGGAGATTTGAACTATGTATAACATGCAAGCAGTAGTAAGAAAAAGTATAAACAACGCAACTATGCAATTTGAGAAGCTCGGCTATGTAGCAAACAACCTTGCAAACTACAACACCGCGGCTTACAAGACTTCTCGCTTTGAGCAAATGCTTAGAGAAGACGGTTACGTTGACGGCGCAATCAGAACAAACGCATTGCAGGGCTCAATCAGAATCAGCAAAAACCCTTATGACATTGCAATAAGCGGCGAGGGTTATATTCCGGTTGTATCACCTGATGGCGAAATCCAATACACAAGAGACGGCGCCTTAAAACGCGGTCAAAACGGGTATCTTGTAACGGTTGATGACTGGATGGTTGGTGACGGGATTAAGATTCCGGCTAATTCTTACAAGTTTGAAATCAGGCCTAACGGCGATGTTATGAACTACGATAATGTAGGTTCTCTGCCTGAAAAAATCGGTACAATTCCAATTGTGCAGTTTGAATGTCCGGAAGCTCTGGAGCAGGGTCACAACAACAAGATGGTTTATAACGACGAGTCTGGCGCGCCAAAGATTATCAAGGACAGCGAAAACATCAGGCAGTACGCTACCGAGGTTTCAAACACAAATGTTTATGACGAACTTAATGATTTGATGAGGCTCAACACTTCAATGATTGCGAGTATGAACCTTATGAAGGTTGCAGACGATATGTATAACAAGGCGATTAACATCAGAGAATAGGATAACTTAAAATGACATTCACAAGTTTAGATTCAATCGGCAAAACAAATTTAATGTTGGATTTGATTTCCCAGAAGCAGCGGGCTTTGGGTTCTAACGTTGCAAACGTGGACACACCGGGTTACGTAAGGCGCGACATTGATTTTTCGCAGTATCTCGGAACTATGAACAGCCCTCTTGAGACTAAGCTTTCTACAGCTCTCGGGCCTTCCGGAATAATGGAAGACCGCCAGAGGCAGGAGATTGACATTGCAGAGGAGTTAACCGAGATGCAAAAGAACTCGCTTCTCTACACAATGGCGACAAGAAGAATGTCAAACATTATCACAGAGATGAAAACAGTTATCAACGTAGGAAAGTAGGCTTATCATGAGTTTAATGGAATCAATAAATATCGGCTCACATGCATTAAAAGCGCATGGCTTAAGATTAGATATCCACGCAAAGAACATAGCAAACATTGACACGCCGAACTACGTGCGCCGGATACCGGTTTTGAACGCGTCAGAAGACATATCATTCCACGGCTTGATGAACGCAATGAAGGAAGATGTTTTTGGCTGCGGAACGCTTCCTTATCTTCAGGGCGGTGTGACTTTTAACGGCTGTGTAGAAGACCCAACACCGGGTGAGCGTATCTATTCACCGGGACATCCGGACGCTGATGCAAACGGCTATATCCGCTCTTCAAACGTAAACGCAATGGTAGACATGGCTGACGCGATTATGGCACAGCGTGCTTACGAAGCCAACCTCGCGCTTGTAAACATTTCCAAATCAATGGCAGCAAAAGCTGTTGAAATCGGAAGGTAGTACTACTTTTTCAGGGCTTTGATTTGTTTTGCTCTGTCAACTATTGCTTTGTAGGAATCCTGTATGCGAAGCATGTTGTTTTTAGCAAGCTCAATAATTTTTACGCTTAAAAAGCTTGTTCCACCCCATAATACTGTGCCTACAGCATCTTTCGAATGTGCGTTAAGTCCTGCCATCGGTAGGCTTACTCCCAAGCTAAGGAGGCCTTTTCTTATGTTTTTTTGATGAAATTTATACTGCCTGTTTATTGCGTTACCTTTTATTATCATTTAGAATCTCCTTCTTTATAATAGAAAAACAGAAAATAATTTTTTTTGCTAGTATAATATAAAAAGGACACGGAGTTTATTATGTTTGAAGAGTTTAATGAAGTTATATGCCTCGGGCTTGGAGGCTCATATTCAGAAATCGCTAAGGACAAGCTTTTTAAGGCTTATGATTTGTACCTTTATCAGCGTTCCCTAAATTCCATCAAGGAATGCATTGATTATGTTGATGAAAACTGCAACGCGATTGCGGTGCTGCCTGTGGAGACGACTTACAAGGGTATAATAAGAGAAACAATTGACAACCTGATTCAGACCAAGAACCAAAATATCAAAATTCTTGCAGAAACAATTATTCCGGTGAACGACTGCATTCTTTCTAAAACAACAGAATTTTACAGCCTTTGCGGTTTGATTGCAAACCCTAATGCACTTGCAAAAAGCAAAAACTTTGTCAGAGACGAGATGCCAAGGCAGCTCAATATTGTTATTGCAGAAAACATGGATGAATCTGCAAGGCTATTGAACAACTATAACCTGACTTATTCAATTATCGGCACGCATAAGACTGCTGATATTTACAACTTGAATGTTCTTAAGGAACACATTGAGGACGACAAAGATAACAAACGAAGATTTATTGTAATCGGAGACGCCGACACAAAGCCGACAGGCAAAGACAAAACAAGTATTGTTCTTTTTCTGGACGACAGGCAGGGCGCGCTTCTTGACATTGTTAAGGTGTTTGTAAAATACCACATCAATATCACCCAGATTAATTCAAAAATGATGAACAACAATGCGGAAGAGCAGGCTGTGTTTATTGATTTTGACGGACACAAGGACGACGAGCTTATCTGCAAGCTAATAAGCGAACTTGAGCCGGTCAGCAAAAGCGTGAGAGTTATCGGGTCGTACGCAAAATTCTAAGCATGCCGGCATTCGCGTAATTTTTGCTGCGCCTTGAATATGAAAAGCTTTATTGTCGAATAGTATCCGGCTGCAAGCACTATTGATGCTGTAATCCATGCAATCGGTCCTGCGTAGAAGACCCCGAAGTAGCCAATCTTTACCGCAAGATAAACCGCTGCAAAGGCACGCATCAAAAGTTCTCCGATTGAGGCAATTAGCGGGATAACAGCTCTGCCCAGACCTTGAAGCGCATTTCTGTAGATAAATATCTGGGCGAGGAAGAAGTAGAAGATGGAGCTCATAAACAGGTAGCTGTGCGCAATCTCAACAACATTATCGTTTCCGGAGCCCACAAAAATCCTTACGAAGAATCCGCCCCAGAAGTGCATAATAAACGCCATAAACAGACTCAGCCCGATATTTATGAGCGACGCTTTCTTCACGCCGAACCTGATTCTTGAAAAATTACCGGCGCCGAAGTTTTGCGCGACAAAAGCTGACAGAGCAACACCGAACGAAATCATAGGAAGAGTTGCCATCTGCTCGATTCTAAGGGCAGCCGTGAACGCTGCAATAACGTCAGACCCGAAAGAGTTACAAACACTCTGGATAATAAGGATTCCCGCGCCCAGAATCGCAAACTGCACCGCCATCGGCGCTCCCACGCGCAGGTGTTCGAGTGCGAACTGGTAATCCTGTTTCCAGTCAAAAACCCAGTCAGATTTTTTTCAAGTGGAGAATCGGAAAATATTTTTTCACGTACAAAAGGCAAAGTACAATCGAGATTGCTTGAGAGAGAATAACCGCAACCGCAGAGCCGGGCACGCCCCAGTTGAATTTCAGGATAAACAGAAGCGCTAAGAAGATATTTAAAATTGATGCAATAATCAGGCAATAGAGCGGTGTCATGCTGTCGCCGAGCGCGCGGATTATGCTTGCAAGCAAGTTATAGAAATTCACTGTTATGAGCCCGAAGACAACTATCTGGATGTAGTAGTATGCGTCCTTATAAATTTCCTGAGGCACATTCATAAGAAACAGAATCTGGTTCATAAAAACAGCGCAAACAATCGAGAACACAATTGTAAACACTGAGCTTAGGATTGTTGACATTGTAACAGAGCGTCTCACTCCAACATAGTCTTTAGCCCCGAATTTCTGGCCTGTAATCACCGAAAACCCGTTTGTGAGTCCGACCACAATAAACATAATAAGAAAGAACAGTGGTGACACCGCGCCAACAGCAGCGAGTGCGTCCATACCGAGGGTTCTGCCCACGATAATAATATCCGCTATGTTATAAAACTGCTGGAAAATATTCCCGATTAAGAGCGGGATTGAAAACAGCAGCATTAACTTTAGCGGCGCACCTTTTGTAAGGTCGTTTATCATTTCGGCTTCTCCTCACTCTTATTATATCTAAAAAATTTTTATTTATAATAAGCAATCGGGCGGGTTTTTAACTTCCTTTCGCCACGCAATGTAAAAATAAACCGCAAGAATAAAATACACAGCCCACATGATAACAGTGGAGTAAACTTTTTCTCCGCTTAGTGCAATGTTCAGCCACATAATTAGCGACAACCCGTTAACTACCATCCACACAACCCACTGCTCAATGCAGCGTTTGACCGTGAGATACATGCCGGCAACAGAAAACACTGTTGTAACTCCGTCAATATAAGGACTTTTGTCGTTGAAATACATAAGCGCCGAAATCAAAGCGCAGCTTGCAAGCAGAGTAATAATTACAAGCCTGATTCGCTCCCGGTTGTTTAGCGAAGTCTTAATAATTTCGTATTTATCCTGTCTCAAATTCTTTCTCCACTGAAAAAAACCAAGAGTCTGCATCGGGATATAATACCCCATATAAAGAACCAGATTTCCCCAGAGCGCGTTTGCAAAAGCAAGGTATGAGTAAAACCCTGAGCCTGTCACGCCGAACAGGTAGCAGATTGGGTTGCCTTTGCCGGCAAGAACTGTGTAGGTTATACCGCAAATAGCTGAAATTACCGCAACAGGGCTGTCTTTTGAGATAAGAGCATTAACAATTATGATGAAAAGCACCGCTATCATCACTGCAATCTCAAATTTTTTCCAGTTATTTGGTTTAATAATCCTCATATTTATGTTATCTAATAAAAATAGATGAAAGTAAATTCAAACAGGGATATCTCATTCAAAGGATTTTATAACAACAGGACTCTTAAAAAGGGGCTGGAATTTGCTGCCAACAACGGCACGCTATTTGCCGCATCCACAACCCTCGCGCTCTCTCTGTTTGCACGCCCTGCATCTATCTGGCTCGCGCCGCAGGTAGATAAGGAAAACAAAAAAGTCGCCTGTGCTAAGTCAATTTCTTCAAGCGGTATCGAGTTTGCAATTTCGCTTTTGGCCTCGATTCCAATAGCAAACGCGGTTAACAAGATAGAAAAAAAGCCGCAAAAGTACTTGAAACCGGATACGATAAAAAACTTAAAAGCCGGCTCAAAACAGCTTGCAGAATCAAAAACTTTTTCCTTTGCAGCTCAGATGTTTAAGCTGGGGCTAAAAACCCTGCTTGCTGTTCCAAAGGCTGTCTTAACCTGCGCCTGCCTTCCAGTTGTTATGCAAAAAGTTTTTCAAGCTCAAAAGCATGAACCCGATAAAAAAGACAGAGCCCTTGTTTTTCGAGGGAGAGGAAACGAGAGAATCCTCAGAAACATAGGAAAAGTGCTAGATAAACCAGAGGTGCAGAAGTTTTCAGAGAGGTTCAAGGACTCAAACTTCCCGATGCACATAATTGCCCTTACCGACACGCTCACCACAGCGACTTTCATACATCAGGCAAACAGGTCTAAAAACATAGACGAAGAAAGAAAGAAAGCTCTGATGCTTAACGCGGGAATCTCAACCGGATTAAGCATTGCATGCGGTTATGTTGTTGACAAACTTTTTGACAAGCCCACAGAAAAGTTTATCAAAAAGTTCAGGGAAGCAAACAAGGGTATGCCAAACCTTGAAAAACAGGTCGAAGGGATAAAGATTGCAAAGCCTATCTTGCTTGTTGGCGGGATTTATTATATTTTTATCCCGTTTATATCAACGTTTCTGGCAGAGTTTGCTGATAAGAATACAAAAAAATAACGGACACTTTTGATAAAGTGTCCGTCCTAAGTTTATTTAGATTCAAGCTTCTCAATTCGTTTGAGTAATTCAGCATTCTGTTTCTCAAGCTCATCAATTCTTTTTTCCTGTCTTTTATACCGGATATCCAGCTCCTTAACCGCATTGATTACAGCGTAGAACATGTCTTCCATCCTGATTGTAAGGTACCCGTCATCTGCTTTTGTTACAGCGTTTGGAAAAACTTTTTGTAAATCCTGCGCGATAACGCCGACATGAGGTGTTTTAGATTCGTCCTTTTTGAATGTGTAATGGTAGAAGTCGAGTTTTTTTAACTCTTCTAGTCCTGTTGTATATTTTTTCCCTAAATTTTTAAGACGTCTATCAGAATGTACAACCCAACCTTCCACGGTAAAATTTCCTACAGTAGCAGACCCCCAGCCTTCACGTCCTTCAAAAACGCTATCACCACCGTAAGCACCAGCAAATTCTGCAAACTTTTGTTTAGCAGTTCCGTATAAGATTACTCTATTTCTAGTGCGTCCTAATATAGTTCCTCCATCTACAACGAGATTTCCCGGAATATACACCGTGCTGCTGCTATTACCCAACACAATCTGGTTAGAG
>CANAXK010000049.1 GCA_947365485.1 uncultured bacterium | reverse complement strand
GAATTTGTTGACTCCGGAACAGCGAGAAGGGCTTCCAAGAATATTTTTCCTTGATAACATTGACCCTGATTCCATGAACGGACTTTTGCAGGTTCTTGATTTGAAGAAAACCCTTGTTAATGTAATCACAAAATCAGGTGACACGGCAGAGACCATGTCACAGTACATGATAATCAAAGATCTAATGGAAAAAGAGCTCGGGGATGATTACAGAAAAAATATTGTAGCCACAACCGATAAAAAAATGGGAATCCTGAGACAGCTTGCGGATCAGGAAGGGTACAAAACATTCTTTGTTCCTGATGATGTGGGCGGACGTTTTTCAGTGTTCTCAGCAGTCGGGCTATTGCCGATTGCGCTCGTCGGGCTTGATATTGACAAGTTGATGAACGGGATTAAGGACATTGACCTTGCGCTAAAAAATACCGATATTAACCAGAATATTGCAGCACAGGGCGCTCTTGTACAGTACCTGCTTGATACTCAGAAAGGCAAGAATCTTTCTGTAATGATGCCGTACTCAAGCAGATTGAAGTATGTTTCTGACTGGTACGTGCAGCTCTGGGCAGAGTCTCTGGGAAAAGAGTTCAACAACAACGGCGAGAAAGTTAATGTCGGGCCGACTCCGATAAAGGCGCTTGGTGCGACTGACCAGCACTCGCAGATTCAGCTTTATAATGAAGGGCCTAACAACAAGGTTATTACTTTTATTCGCGTAGAGAATTTTGATACAACTTTGGAGATTCCGAAGATATTTGAATACACCGGTATCCGTTATCTTGGCGGGAAAACAATCAACGATTTGCTAAACGCGGAAGCTGACTCAACAAGGGTTGCGCTTGCTGATTACAAGCGCCCGACAATGACGCTTTCTATTGAAAAGATTGACGAGTACAACATTGCGCAGTTGCTTTACATGTTAGAAGTTCAGACTGCAATTGCGGGTGAGCTTTACAATATCAATACATTTAACCAGCCTGGTGTAGAGCAGGCTAAGAATTATACTTACGCGCTTATGGGGCGTGCGGGGTATGAGGAATCTGCACACACATTGCAAGAAAAGATGGCAACTGTTTAGTTTCAACTTTCTTGTATCGTCAAGAAAGTTGAGCAAAGAACCGTTTTGCGCCGCTCAGACAGCACCCGGGTTGTTGTTTTCTCGCTAACGTTGATTGCTCACTGCATTAATGGCGGCAATCGACGCGGGTAGCAAATTTATATTGTGTGTTATGCTTGTGGTTTAGACGCGGCCGTACATGTCTTCGTATCTTATGATATCTTCTTCGATAAGAAGTTCGCCTTTTTGTACCTCAATAATCTTCAAAACATCCTTGTAAGGGTTCTGGAGTGAGTGGATTTCTTTCACATCAATATCAATACTGTGCCCAGGGCTCAAAATGTGCTCTTTGCCTTCAAGCACAACCTTTGCCATGCCTTCAAGCACAACCCAGTGTTCGCTTCTGTGGTTATGCGACTGCACAGAAAGCTTTTGACCCGGATTAACCTGTATCATTTTGGTTAAGAACCCTCTGCCCTGTGCAAGCACTGTGTAGTAACCCCATGGTCTGTAAACAGTCTTATGAACAAGGTGGGTGTCGTCGTTCTGTTTCTTTAGTGTCTCAAAAATCTTCTTTACGTCCTGCGTGCGGTCGCTCTTGCAGGCAAGAATCGCGTCCTCTGTTTCAACTATAACAGTGTCTTCAAGCCCGATAGTTGCAACAAGTTTTGAAGATGAGTACATAAGCGAATTTTTAGAACCCTCATCTAAGACATGCCCGATTTTAACGTTTCCGTCCTCATCTTTTTTGCCGACATCGTAGATTGATTTCCAGCTGCCCAAATCGTTCCAGTCGCTTTCAAGCTTGAGAAGCGCGATTTTGTCAGATTTTTCCATAACAGCGTAGTCAATAGAAATGCTTGGCATTTTTTCAAACTCTGTGAACGGAAGCTCGTTTGACTCTGTGAAATCAAAGTTTGAAAGTTTTGAGTAAATATCAGGCGAGCATTTTGCAAGCTCTTCCAGTAAGACAGAAGCTTTGAACATGAAAATACCGCTGTTCCAGTAATAAGTTCCTTCTTTTACGTATTTTTCAGCAAGCTCTGTGTCTGGCTTTTCAACAAACCTGTTTACTTTGAATCCGCGCTCAATGTGCTTGTCTGTTATGTTAATGTAACCATAGCCTGTTTCAGGGTAGGAAGGCGTGATTCCGAATGTCACTATGTAGCCCATTTCTGCAATTTTTTCGCCTTCTTTTACTGTTGCGATAAATTTCTCTGTGTCGTTAATCATGTGGTCGGATGGCACAACAAGTACAACAGGGTCTGTGTTAAACTTTTCTACTATGTATTTTGCAGCAAGCGCGATTGCCGGAGCTGTGTTTTTGGAGATTGGCTCAGATAAAACAACCGGATTATCACACAGTGAAGAAAGCTGGTATTTGACGTTTGTAACATGCTTTACGCCTGTCATGCTAATGATATGTGATGACGGCATGCACTCTGAAAGCCTTTCAAAAGTTGCTTGAAGCAAACTTTCTGTGTTCTGGATGTTAAGTAACTGTTTCGGATACAACTCCCTTGATAAAGGCCAAAGCCTGCTTCCTGAACCACCTGCTAAGATTAATCCGTACATTTTTACTCCTTTACTTATTGTACCCTACCCTGCCCCTCCCCATCCAGGGAGGGAATGAGGCTAAACTGCTGCCTCTGCTCCAAACTGCATTTCATATAAATATCTGTATCTACCATCAGGCTTGTTGATAAGCTCACTGTGCGTGCCAAGCTCTACAAGCTCGCCTTCGTTAAGAACAGCAATCCTGTCTGCATTGTGAATCGTAGAAAGCCTGTGCGCGATTACAAATACAGTCCTGTTTTGCATAAGGTTGTCTAAAGCCTTCTGAACAATTGCCTCTGATTCGTTGTCAAGAGCCGATGTTGCTTCGTCCATGATAACAATCGGCGCGTTCTTAACAAGCGCTCTCGCAATTGCAACACGCTGCCTTTGACCTCCTGAAAGCGAAGATCCGCGCTCACCCACAATAGTGTCAATGCCCTCAGGAAGCGTGCCTAAGAACTCGTCGAGGTGCGAAAGCTTCACAGCCTCTGCAATTTCTGCCTCTGTTGCGTCCGGCTTACCCATGAGAATGTTTTCTTTTATTGTTCCGGTAAACAGATAATTGTCCTGAAATACAAACGAAATGTTGTTTCTAAGACTCACTAAATCAAGGTCTCTTATATCAGTGCCGTCAATCTTGATTGAACCGGAATTTATATCGTAGAAGCGCGGAATTAGGTTAACCACTGTTGATTTCCCGCCGCCTGAATTTCCCACAAGCGCGATTGTTTCGTTTCTACCAACATTAAGGTTAAAGTCCTTAAGAACAGGCTGCCCTTCTTCGTACTCAAAACTTACGTGCTCAAAATTGATTCCTGAGCCGACTCCGTTAACAGGTTTTGCGTTAGGCGCACTCTTGATTTCCGGCATGAGCTCAAATAATTCGAATACACGAGCCATGGAAACAAAGGTGGCTTGCAGGTTTGTAAGTGTCAACCCGAGTGATTTTGTCGGTTTGTAAAGCAAAAGAAGCGATGTTACAAACGAGGCAAAACTTCCGGCTGTCATCTCTCCTGAAATAATCAGGCTGTTGCCGTAGTTCATAACTATTGCAATCCCGATTGAGCATACAAAATACATTATAGGAGACATCCAGCCGACGCGCTTTGTCAAAGACATTGCAAGGTCGAATTGCTGCCCGATTTGACCTTCAAATTTATGGTTCTGGTTTTCCTGTAAGTTGTATGCTGTGATAATCTTGTTACCTGCAAATGTTTCGTTGAAGTTCGTTGTCATGTTCCCGCCAACTACCATAGAAGCGTTGGAAACTTTTTTGATTTTGTTCTTGATAAACATGACAGGAGTAATCGCAAGCGCCATAACACCGATACCAATGAGCGCAAGTTTCCACGAGTTGAAAAGAAGTACAAAAACAAGCGCTACAAATTCGAAAATCGCAAGGATGAAGCCCTTCAAAGTGTTGATAAGGTTTTTTGAAGCCTGATCAGGGTCAGACAAGAACCGGCTTAAAACAAGCCCGGAAGAGTTTACGTCGTAGAATTTTGTGTCCATTGAAGTTAATTTTTTGAACAAATCAATCTTCAACGCGTTTGACATCTTGTTCCCTGTCCATTCGGTCAGGTAATTACAAATGTATTTCAAAACACCCTGCACAAGCGCAAATACTACGATTGCGATTGGTATTAATTTTATAAAAAACGCTTGAAGCTTAAATGTGTGCCCCATAAGCTCAAATGTTTGCGCTTCGTTTCCGTTTACAACAAAATCCATGTAAGGTCTTAGCGAGAACGCTACTACCCCGTCAAGCAAACCAAGAGGGATTGCAAGAAGCAACAGGATAATCGAGCGCCCCAGAACTTTCTTGATGTATGGAAACATTTTATTAAGCAGATGCCCGTATCTAAAGGCGTCTTTTGTTGTCGTGTCTTTTAGTTTTAACATTAATTAAAAACTCCCAATTCTGAATACTCCTAAGATTTAGTTTAGCATAAATAAAAAAATATTTGTAAATAAATTGGTATCTCTGGTATAATAAACTGTGTAGTAAAATACAACACTAAAGAGTTGAGATGAAAATATACTATAAAGCGACTTATACATACAAAATATTCAGAATGTTTCAGGCTGAGTTTGCGAGCTTTGTTTCAACTCTTGGTAATATCGCTCTCTTCGGACTTGATTTTCTGCGCGGATTGAAGTCGTTTCCTACAACTTTTAGGGAAATCATGGCTCAATCTTCACGCTTTGGAGTCTCTTCGCTTCCAATCACCCTCTCAATTGTGGGCATGACCTCTATTATAATTGCGATGCAAATAGCAGGCGAGATGGTAAAACAGGGTGCGGGAAATTATGTGGGCATGCTCGTTGCAATACTTATGGTAAGAGAAGAAGGCGTTATTATGGCAGGGTTTGCAATAATCTCCATGATTGGCTCTTCGCTCGCCTCTGAAATCGCGACAATGAAGGTTACGGAACAAATTGATGCAATAAGGGTTTTGAAAGTTAATCCTGTGCACTACCTGTTTACACCGAGAATAATTGCCGGCACTCTTATGATGCCTCTTGTTGTGGTTGTGGCGTCCGTGTTCGGGGTGCTTGGCGGGGCTGTTGCTTCAAATCTTGCCTCTGGGCTTACTTATAAAGCGTATTTTGACTCTGTGTGGTTCGGGCTTAATATGCATGACCTGAATGTCTGTATCCTAAAATCGCTCAGCTTCGGGTTTGTCATAACTCTTATAAGCTGCTCATGTGGTATGGAAGCAAAGGACGGTGCAAAAGGTGTTGGTATAGCAACAACAAAGGCGGTTGTCTGGTCGTTTGTTGCAATAGTTATACTGGACTTAATCTTTGCAGCGATGTTTTTCTATTAGAGGTAAATAATGGGAATAGAAGTAAAAAATCTTGTAAAATCATTTGATAAAAAAGTTATTCTGGACGATATCTCGTTCAAAGTGGATGACGGGAAAATACTTTCAATCATCGGCTTTAGCGGCTCCGGGAAAAGCACCGTGCTTAAACTCATAAGCGGACTTCTTGAAAAAGATTCCGGTGAGATTAATACTAGCGGCGGTGATATTGCAATGGTGTTCCAGTATTCGGCGCTCTTTGACTCGCTCAATGTGTTTGATAACATATCTTTTGCGCTCCAAGAGAGAAAAGACTTGAGAGGGAAATACACAAGAGCCGAGCTTGAGAAAATCGTTGCAGAAAAGCTTGAACTTGTTGGATTATCAGGTATTGAAGACAAATTTCCGTCTGAACTTTCAGGTGGCATGCAAAAGCGCGTAAGCTTTGCGCGTGCAATTGTTACAGAGCCTAAAATAATTCTTTATGATGAGCCGACAGCGGGGCTTGACCCGATTTCATCAACGCTTATCGAGGATTACATTGTAAGATTGAAAAACGAAACAAACGCAGCTTCAATTGTTGTTACGCACCAGATGTCTACAATAAACAGAACAGCAGATTCTGTTTTGATGTTGTATAATGGTCATGCAGTATTTGAAGGTTCGCCGGAAGACCTGTGCAGAGAAGAAACTCCTTACACAAAGCAGTTTGTAAACGCTTCGCTCGAAGGCCCGATGAAAATGAATTAATAATGAGGATAAATACATAATGAAAATGTCACCATCATTTAAAGTAGGAATACTAACACTCGTAGCCTTAACAATACTACTGTTTACGGTTCTCTGGATTAAGGGCCGCTCTTTTTCATCAGCAGAAAGAATAGAAGTCAGATTCAAAGACGTAAACGGCATGAGACCGGGTTCCGGCGTGCAAATGATGGGACTTAGAGTCGGACAGGTGGAAGAAATTACTCCGGTTGTAAGCGGGGAATCAAGCTATGTTAAGATGAAGTTTGTTATCACAGAGCCCGGAATCACTATTCCAAAGGCTTCCATGCTCTCTATCCAACAATCTGGCCTGATTGGCGAACAGTTTTTGGAAATCACTCCACCAAGATTGCGCACAGTCTATATTCCGGTTGTGAATCAAGACCTGCTTGCTAACGATGCGATTGTGGAAATCAAACTGGATGACAAGTATTATGATGTTGGTAAGGTTAAAAAATCCCAGATTATGACAGCAAAACTTGTTCCGGATGAGCTTAAAGATATTATCAAAACAAGCTACGCATACAAGGTTGACTATGTTGTAAACCTTCCGGGGCTTATTTTGCCGCATTTTATGACTGGTAAAATTATCACAGAAAACGGCGTAAAAAAACTTAGAATCGCGCCGCTTGATAATATCCAGCTTCCTTACCCGCAGCAAACATCACCTTATACTGTGGTTGAGCCGATGAGAATTGCTGATTTTATGGACTTGCAATATAAGGCTGCCGAGTCGCTTACAGAAACAAACAGAATCGTAAACGAGCTTCTGAACGACCAGTTGATTTCGGAAATCAGACAGTCTGTTACCAACTTCAAGGATTTGACTGCGCAGGCAACCACAACACTTGCTAAGACTGAAAAACTGGTTGAAACCTCCAAAAACGATATTGATGCAATCCTCTGGATGATGAGCGATGTTTCAACTAACTTCAATAAACTCGCTGTTAATGTTAACGGTATTGTCGGGGATGAAAAATTCAAACCGACCGTTTATGAGACTGCGGAAGCTGTTTCAAATCTTTCAAAACAGCTTGCTCCGATTCTTGGTGCAGTTGACGCTAAGGAGTTTGCAGAAGACCTTAACGCTGTTATGAAGAACCTCAACGAGATTTCTACTTCGGTTAACCGCATGACAAAAGATGAAAACCTTAAGTCTAAGATTAATACATCAATTGATAATCTGAACGTTACAATGTGCGAAGTCTCAAATGCGCTCGAAACAATCAATGGCGAAGGCGGCGATAAAGAAGGCTTGAAACAGATTATTACTGATACATCTGAAACAGTATCTAATCTAAAGAAATTCTCAGAAAAATTGAATAAGAGATTCCTGTTGTTCAGGCTGATGTTCTAAAACAGCTCAGCTGCTTAGCTGCTCTTTAAACATCCTGCGCTGCACCGCGGCGCATCAGGTCAGAAAGCTTAACGTTTTTTGACTTGATAGAAGGCTCAACCGGCTTGGCTACTGGTCGATCTTTGAACTGTGACAAGCCAACCCTTTGAGGTTCTTTTTCAAATATTAAAACTTTATGGATAATTGTTTCTAATAAATTCATGATAGTCTCCTTAAAGTATATTATACAGCAATAGTTGTTTTACTTATCATACATTAAAACTATTTTTACCTGCAAAAACATTGTTCCTTGTGCTAAGATAGTGTTATATAAAAAGGAAAATATAAATTTGAATTCAGGTTTTTATAAAGATTTAGATACAAATTTTGAACAAGCGTATAATATGAGCGAAAAAGAGTTCTCACACGAAGAACTTCTTGCTATGCTTAAAACCGGCAATATTCCTGAAAAACAGATTGCAGCACTGAAATTTGATTATGTCAAAACTGCAACGGACTCAAAAGCTCTTGTTCAGAACCTCACAGGCTGCGACGGGAAAATAAGGGAAGCCGTTGCTCTGAAAATCAACCGGATAATCACAACCGACGAAAATTCAAGACAATACTTCTGCTATCCGGAAATCTTTGCCGACGCTGCGATTGATATTAATGCAAATATTTGTAGACTTGTGGTCGATAGCACAAAACTGCTAAAATCCGATAAAGATTTTTCACAAAGATATACCCAAAGGATTCTGTGTTTCACTAATCAGGCACTCGATGAGCTGGATAAATTTATATTCCGTGATAAAAAATACGTAATTAATAAACAACTATTCAAACTCTACTGGTGCTTGGAAACACTCAAAGATTTCCATGAACTGGTTGATTCAAAGCTCCTTGACGAGATTTTGGCCCGCTCAACTGCACAGAGCGAATATACAATAAGAGAAAAAGCCGCAGAACTTATTCTGGCTGCAAATATAAGAAACGAATTGTACGAGCAGCTTAAAAACGACGAAAACTACTATGTAAGAGGAGTTTTTCTAAATCATTAAAGCGCCTTCAAGCAGGTCTAGCCTGTCGTCAAGCAGGAACTCGGCAAAGTCTTTTGTGTCAACCTGCGCAGCAACAATTGCCATCAAATCGTCAGGAAGAATTGATATCATGTTAACCAGAGATTCCTTGTTGAGATTAATCATTGGCTTAATCATCTCCGGCTTCATGAGCGTGCTTAACATGTTTATGTAAGTCTCTGATTCAAACAACTGGAGATAATCCGGCTTCTGCTTCGTAAGCTGGAAAGTTAACTGCCTCTGCACGTACGGATCAATCGCTGACATAAAGTCTCTGTACTGGTCAAGCGGCATTTGCTCAATCATGTTGATTAAATCCATTGGATTTGTCTGGTCAGAAGGCTGACCGGTGACTCCTTCAACAAACTTTATCATAACCTCCGGAGGCATACTCTTGAGCTGGTTTATAACATCGTATTTTTCCAACTCCTCGTTTTGGAAAAACGCTGCAAGGTCGTCTTCTGTAAACATCATTACAATGTCTTCTAAGGGAAATGCCCCGAGAACAACCCTTACAAGCTCTTCAATGTCGACTTCCTTGAGCATTTCAAGCAACTTGTCCTGCGTAAAGAAATACAGACCCATAACCAAATCCTCGCTGTCCAGCATCGGAAGCACCATCTGGCAGGTTCTATCGTCCATGTTGTGAAGGATTACAAACTTGTTTTCAACATCAGCAAGCTTAAATATCTTGATTAATTTTGCCGGAGAATTGTACATCTCACGCGCATAATTAATCGCCTGCGTATTCCCCTGTGCTGCTTCTGCCTCAATAATTTCGTCAACAGTTTTTAGACCATAATCCTGAATCATGCGGGAAGAGGTTATGTTCATCCTGTCAGCAAATAATTTCATATTTACGTCTAAAACTATTGGCATGAAATCTCCTTAATTATTTCTTATATATATAAAGTATATCTAAATTAAATAATTGCCCAATTA
>CANAXK010000048.1 GCA_947365485.1 uncultured bacterium | reverse complement strand
AAGGACGACTAGTCGTAAAATATCTTGACACCATCTTCTATTGGCGGTAGATTTACAAGTGGTATGAAGAACAAGAATTTCGTAATAACATTTACGCTCATAGCACTCGGTGCACTGTTTTATTTCTTTGCAAATTTCCAGAGAATCGCGATTCCCGGTGCGATTTTTGACCTTCTCCAGCACGAACTCAATGTGAGCGCGCCGTATATCACAACTTTTGGCGCAATTTTCATGTACATCTACGCATTCAACCAGCTTGTAATCGGGGTTCTGGTTGACAGATACGGCGGAATGCGTGTAATGCTCACAGGCGGAATAATACTTGCTCTCGGGGCTCTTTTGTTCCCGCTATCTTCAAACCTCATGGTAATGTATCTTTCAAGAGCGCTCGTGGGGCTTGGAAGCAGCACTTTTTATTTGAGTTTAATCAAAGAGCTTAGAGGCTGTTTTTCTGACAAGAACTTCGGGCTTGCAATCTCTGTTATGCTTTTCATTGGCTACACAGGAGGAATCGCAGCAAACGCGCCGTTTGTGTTTATGATGAAATACATGAGCTGGCGTGAAATATTAATCATACTCGGCTGCGTGCTTTTTATCGGAGTAGCAATCTTCGCCCTGCTCACAACAAAAATTAAGCTTCCTGAAATAAACAGGAATGTCAAAATGCGTGCGCTCCCGTTCAGGCTTGTACTGCACAAAAAACACAACCGGAATCTTTTCAGCTTTGCCTGCTGCAACTTCGGGATTTCGTACGCGATACAGACCATTATCGGGAAAAAGTTTCTCGAAGATTTTTGTCTGATGAGCTCTGCAAAAGCTGCAGTTGTTTTATCAATAATGGCGGTGATTGCGGCTGTTTTCAACATTGTAAACGCGTCTATGTGCAAGCTCTGTCACAACCACAGGGTTATATTCCTTAAAAACGCTTCAATAATAACTTTTAGCAGCCTGCTCATAATCTGCGTCTGCCTTGCGCTTAACTTAAGGACTGATTTGATTGCAGTAATTTTTTGCGTGATTGCGGCAAACGCAAGCCTGACATCGCTTCTTGTTCCGGTGCTTCATCTGACTAACCGAAAAATGGTATCAGGCACTGCCGTAAGCATTATGAACTTCTGTTTCTTCACAATGGTCGGGCTTCTCGGGACTGCGATGGGGTTCTTGTTGAATCTGTTTGAGCCCGAAAAACGCGGAAACGTAATGGTCTATTCAAACCACTCATACCTTGATGTTTTCGGTCTATTCTTGATTTTGAGTATCTTCGAAATGTACAAGGCGATGAAGCTCTCTAACAAATACTAGGAGGCAGCTGGGCAGCTAAGATGTTAAGCAGCTTGGATTGTCGCTAAAAATTTCAAAACCTCTGCTTCTAAATCTTCAATGGTTGAGTTGTTGTAAATCACGTAGTCAGATTTTTTAATCTTCTCGTCCTGCGGCATTTGCGCGTTCATGCGAAGCTTAGCCTCCTCTTCGGTAAGATTGTTTCTTTTCATCAGCCTTTCAAGCCTAAGGTTGTCGTCTGCTGCGACAAAAAGAATCTTGTCGAACATTTTATCAAAGTTCGCCTCAAAAAGAAGCGGGACGGAGACGAAGACAATTTCCGTTAACTCCCTCGCCCTACGGGAGAGGGATGGGGTGAGGGGGCAATCAAAAATCTCCAGAATCTCCTGTTTGACTTTCGGGTGAATGTATTCTTCCAGTTTTTTACGCGCTTCCGGGTCTTTAAAAACCTTCTCTCCGAGTGCCTTGCGGTCAACATCGCCCAGAAACTTATGCGCGATTTTATCCGCGTCATAAACTAGAAATTCCTTTGCAAGAATCGCTTCCACCTGCGATTTTCCTGCAGCAATATTACCCGTTATCGCAACTTTTAGCATATTCCCTCTTGATTTTGGCAATATACGCCTTCAATTCCTTGACCTGTTTTGGTTTTATCGGCTTAACCTGACCTTTCTTCAAGCCTTCGATTGTGACTGTTGCATGCTGGATTCTTTTGAGCGACTCAACTTCGAACCCGAGTTTTGCAAACATCTTGCGGATTTGTCTGTTCAAACCCTGATAAAGAACAACCTGAATCATTGAGGACTTGTTTGTGATTTCAAGCGGAAGCGTTTCTGCGTAAGCTGTTTTCTTCTCACCGGAATCAGTCTCAACCACTAACCCGTTTAACATTTTTTCAGCGTGTTCAGCCGTAAACTTGCCGTTAATCGTTACAACATACACCTTCGGAACCTTGATTGACGGATGTGTCATCTCGTTTATGAACTCTCCGTCGTTTGTAAGAATAATAAGCCCTGTTGATTCCTTGTCAAGGCGCCCGACCGGTTTTAGGTGCTTAAGCTCCGGCGGGATTACATCGTAGATTGTTTTTCTGCCTTTTTCATCGTCAGAAGTTGTAATGTATCCTGCTGGTTTATAGAACTTGTAGTACTCAAGCTTCTGCGGTTTTACAAGCTTGTTATCTATATAGACTTTGTCTTTTTCTCTTACATGGAATCCGAGTTCTTCAATCTGGCAGTCGTTTACACGCACGCGCCCTTCCAGAATAAGCTCGTCGGCTTTTCTTCTGGAGCAGATCCCTGTTGATGCGATGTATTTGTTTAGTCTTGGCATTTAAGAGCCTCTTCAAATGATTTACTTAAGATTTCCGGCATTTTTCTGTGAAGCGAGCCGTCTTTGTGGATTGCAACAACGTCAAACTCAGCTTTAATAAGAAGCCTGTTTGTTGCCTTGTCTCTTATTGTTTGAGCGAAAGTCACCATAAGCGGTGTGAGTTTTGAGATTCTTGTCTCAACAACAACTTCGTCGTTCAAGCGTGCAGAGGCTTTGTAGCGAACATTCATTGTTGTTACAGGAAGCAGGATATCCTGATTTTCCAAATCAATAAGGTTGTGTCCGAATTTTTCACAAAGCTCGACTCTGCCTTTTTCCAGCCATCTAAGGTATGATCCGTGCCACACCACTCTGTATGCATCTGTGTCTGCATAATAAACTTTTTGCGTAAATTCATGTTTCATAATAAAATTATAATAACACGAAGGGAGGCAAATATGAAATTTTTGCACACAATGATTAGGGTTAAAGACATTGATGCGTCTTTGAAGTTTTATACAGAAGTTTTGGACATGAAGCTTGACCACAAAAAGAGGCTCGAAGATTGCTGGCTCTATTTCCTAAACGACGAAGACAACACCTGCCAGATTGAGCTTACAGTCAATGACGAGACACCTGAGGAGGGTTACAAAATCGGCACGGGATTCGGGCATTTTGCGTTCTCGGTTGAGTCCTTAGACGCATTTACGGCAAAGATTGCAAGGCTCGGGTATGAGTACCTTTACCCGCCGTTTGATTTGAACGGCAAAGGAACAAGAATTGCATTTATTGTTGACCCGGACGGATACGAGATTGAACTTATTGAAAAAGTAGTCTGGTAGGGAATTTATCCTTGTATTTATAAATCGATAGTTCTATAATATTTTTATACGGGACAGAGGGGATGAAGAGCAAATTCTGGTTACTTATAGTTTTCATATTATTAATCCTGTGCAACACTGTTTTTGCGCATGATGTTTACGCGCCTTATGTTCCGCAAAAAAACGAGGTGATATTCAATCAGTCAATGTTCAAGATTGACGTAATTGACCCTCAGGCAAGCACAAACTGGAAAGGGCTTAATTACCCCGGTTTAAGAGGCTCTAACCAGCTTGTTGTCTACACTCCTGCATTCGGCTTCCGCACAAACACAAACGAGTTTGGAACAGAAGCCATTGTAACAGGTGACACAGTAACATCGCTAAGCGGCGCAGATTCGCTTATCCCCGCTGGAGGGTTTGTAATCAGCGGTCACGGGAAAGCGAAAAAATGGATTAACGAAAATGTTATGGTCGGAGCTAAAATATCTATTGATTTGGAGAAAAAAATCATCACCTCTTACATAACTTCTGATACCTTCCTTTACAGCGCGCGTGAAAGGATTCGCGAGGTTCAGAACATGATGTTCTATTACGCGCAGAACGCTGCGAATTACAATTACAAGCGCACAGAACAAAATATCTCAAAAGCAAACGAATGTATTTCAAAGGCTCAAAAAAACAGCGAGGATTCGCAGAAATACGCCTCACGCGCAATTGAGTACGCAAACCTTGCGATGTCAACGGTTATTCCTTACGATTCCAACGAATTGAAAGGTGTATGGATTCGTCCTACGTATTACAACACTGACGATATAGAAAAAGTTCTGAACCAGCTTTGTGATTCAGGTATAAACAATATTTTCCTTGAAACGTATTACCACGGTCAGACGATTTTCCCTTCACAAACAATGGCAAAATACGGATTTGTGAAACAGAATCAGGAGTTTGCAGGATTTGACCCGTTAAAAGCCTGGATTAACGGAGCGCATAAACGCGGAATAAAAGTTCACATCTGGTTTGAGACTTTCTACGTCGGAAACAAGCCGCCTGAAACCAATCCGGAATTTATTCTTGCAAAGAAACCCGAGTGGGCCAATTACCAAAAGAAGAACGCCGATTCTTCAACAATCGCGTACTCTGTTTCCGAGCACAACGGATATTTCATAGACCCTGCAAATCCGGAAGTGCAGTGTTTCTTGTACGAGCTTCTCACAGAAATCATCACAAGGTACAAGCCTGACGGGATAAACCTTGATTACATAAGATACCCGCAGTCACTCGCTGCAAACTATCCGACTTATGACCTGTCAAACTGGGGTTACACGAAGTACGCAAGAGCAGAGTTTGAGAAAATATACGGGGTTGACCCGATTGTGTTGAAGCCTACTGACACATTGTGGTACCACTGGAAATTCTACCGCTGCAACAAGGTTACAAGCTTTGTGAAAAAAGCGAGCCAGCTATGCAGGGCAAACAACATAATGATTACAACCGTAATCTTCCCGAACCGTTCTGTTGCGCTTGACACAAAGATGCAGGACTGGAAAAACTGGTCAATGAATAACTTTGTTGACGGGTTTACACCGCTATTTTTGACCTGTGATGATAAGACGGCAATGAATCTTATGGACCAGATTTTGAGAAACAAATCTGCAAGCACAAAGCTTTACGCTGGTTTGTTTGTAACATTTATGAACGGTTCAAACGCTGATTTGATGAAGCAGATTCACGCAGCAAGAAGGTATTGTCTAAACGGCCTGATTATTTTTGATTACGCGCACCTGAATGAAAACTACTTAAACACACTTACAGAGAGCGTATTTAAGCCGGGCAAAAAAGAAATTATAATAACCGAAACAAACAAAGACAGACAAGAAAGGAGCCGGAAACGTGCCAGAGGGGACTAAACGCGCATTTCTTGGAATATGGTTTGACTGCTGTCATGTTTACGGCAGGATTTATAAGAATAAAGCGGGCACAGCCTATGTTGGCAAGTGTCCGAAGTGTTTAAGGTCCGTCAGCGTGAGAATTGGCGGAGAAGGTACGAATAGGAGGTTTTTCCGTGGCAGCTAGTTTAGAAGAATTAAGGAAAGAAAACGAAGTTTTAGATATTTTTTGCAACCTTGTATCAATCCCGTCACCTTCACTCAAAGAAGAAAAAGTTATTGAGTGGATTCTGGATTTTTGCAACCAAAACGGAATCGACGGCAAAAAAGATGCCTACGGAAACATTTACATCCATGTTCCTGCAACAGACTCAACAAAAGAACCGATTATGCTTTCATCCCACATGGACGTTGTTGGAGACGACAGCCCGGTTAATATTTATCTTGACGGAGATTTTATTAAGGCAGAAGGAAGAACTCTTGGTGCTGATGACAAAGTCGGGGTTGCATGCGCTTTGATGCTTGCAAAAGAGTTGGCTGATGCAACGCGCAGCGGATTCTCTCATGGCGGCTTGGAAATCACTTTCACCCGCGACGAAGAAACCGGCATGAGCGGGGTTGAGCACGTTGAGTTTGACAAAATCCAGTCAAAATACATCCTTGTATGCGACGCTGACAAACTCGGACAGCTCCAGATTTCAGGCGCAAGCTACACAAACGCTAAAATCACGGTCAAAGGTCTTATCGGCGGTCACTCCGGAATCGATATCGGTGACAGAACAAGACTCAATGCTGCAAAACTTATTGCAGAGCTTCTTGCAGAATTTCCACAAGGCGCTTACTACACTGATGAAACAGGCGTTATTACCTCCTGCAACCTCGGCGCAATAGTAGCAGGCGGGGTGCAGAACTCTGTTGCTTCAATTGTTGAAAAAGGGATTAAGACCAATGATTACATAACAGAGATTATGAAGAAGACCTCAACAAACATTATCAACACCCTTGGTATGGCTTCTTATTCAATCAGAAGCGCAAGCGTTCAAAAAGAAGAAGAGCTCAAAAACCTTATGCAGTCAATTGTTGACAGGTTCAACGAAAAGTACAAAGGACTTGCAGAAGCTCAAATCGAGTTTGAAGTCCACCTGCTTCCGTTTGAAAAAGCTGACGATGACAGGATTGAGATTGCACACACAAAAGCGTGCGAGATTGCCGGAATCCAAAACAAAATAGAATCCTTCCACGCAGGCGCTGAAACACACATTTATTGCCACAACAAAAACGCAAAGGGCGAAACATTCATGCCGTCGCTTCTCGGGCTTGCCGATGTTTACAACATGCACTCCGCAAACGAGATGGTGGATTACAAAACCCTGCTTACAGGTTATCAGGTGATAAAAAATACGTTTGAAGTTTTCAACAGCTAGCAAATTATTTTTTTACAGGTATTATTATTGATAAGGAGAAATAAAAATGAAAGTAAACCTTATCAAAAGCCTGTTGAGCGCAAATTCAACACCAAAATACAAGCCGCTTAAAAAAGTCACCATCTCACCTGAGCTGGAATCAAAAATGTACAACGATATTCTTTCCTGCAGCTCAACTCTGGAAAACGCTGTTAAGAATACACCTTACACCATAAACTTCTTCCCTAAAAACAACAAAGAAGCTTATATGGAAATGGGAAACTCACAATACATTCTAAAGCCGGACTACGAAAAGAGTGCAGACTTCATTAGAAGCATTTATAGTAACGTAGATGAATACATCACCCGCCCGACAGCAAAACCTTCTAAAAAAGGAATGCTTCAGGAAATGAAGGATTTAGCAAAGTTCGTATTCAAGGGTGAATACTAGACCCTAAATTATGTGATGAGGCATCGCGAGATTTCCGTTGTCCAGACGTTTTTGAAGCTCGCCTGACGGTTCGTAGAACGGAGATACTGTCATCACCCTTGCGGCAATATCAGGGTAGTGATAAATAAACTTCAATTCGCTCTCTGTCAGCGGCTTCTGGGTGTGTACGTTTGCATAACGCGCAAGCTCAAGAATCGTCCTTGCTTCGTTCTCGTCCTTGAACTCGATTTCCAGCTTGTCATAAACATTGCGGAAACCTTTAATCCCGCCGTATTCACCTGTTGTAATCATGCGCCCTGTTTCAATGATTTCCGGCTCACCGCGTCCGAGCTCTTCGAAATCATAAAGCTCGTAATTCCTTCTGTCCTTTAACGCGCCATCCGCGTGAATCCCGGACTCGTGAGCAAACGCGTTATCACCAACAGCCGGCTGGTTTATCGGAATCGGAAGCCCGAAAGCGTAAGCCGTGTATTTTGCTAGCTTCCACGCTTTTGACAAATCAATGTTTTCATCGACCTGAAAATCGCCGTTTCTGAACCCTGCTGACTTCAAAACAGCCAAAAGACAAGACACTAAATCAGCATTCCCTGCGCGCTCTCCCATTCCATTGATTGCGGTGTTTATGTAGGCGTCCACACCCGCATCAAGCGCAGCGCGTGCGCCTTCTACAGAGCAGGCAACTGCCATGCCGAGGTCGTTGTGGAAATGCATTTCAATAGGCATCTGAGTTTCTTTTGCAAGTCTGTAAATCCTTGTGTATGTGGTGTGCGGGTCTTCGTACCCAAGTGTATCGCAGTATCTAAAGCGGTAAGCACCGCGTTTTTTAACCTCTTTTGCAAGTTTTATCAAATAGTCAAGGTCGCTTCTTGAAGCGTCTTCTGCATTCACACCAATAATTTTTGCGCCTTTAGAAACAGCGCACTCTACTGCTTCGCAGGTCATTTTAATAATATCATCCGGAGTCTTTTTGCCAAGATACTTACCCCAGATCATCTGTTCGGAAGTCGATTGTGACAGGTTGCAGTTCTCCAAAAGAGGGCAGTTTGTGAAAGATTGCTCTACATCAGAAGCAATCGCTCTCATCCATCCGGAGAGTTTTGTTTTAGTGATAACGTTTCTCTTGACAAGTTCAAGGTTAGCGTTGAGGTAATTCAGTTCGTGCATGGTAGTAGGGAAGCCGAACTCGGACTGCGTAATCCCCATATCATCGAGCATCAGGTTAATGATTGTTTTTTGCAGTTTGGCAAGTCCCAATCTTGAAGTCTGAACTCCGTCTCTATTAGTAACATCCACGAAATAAATTTTTGGCATAAATCCTCCCTTAAACCGTAGATGTATTTTACAATATTTAGACAAAGCCTGCAAGTAAAGATTATGTAAAGCCCTTACTTATTAAAAGCACCCTTTAATACTTTTGCGCTGTCAGCAGCAACAGAATCTGTTATCTGCACTGTCTTTTCTACAGCTTTTGCCGCATCTTTTTTGCCCAAAGCCGCAGCGAGCACGCCCACAATTACAAGAAACATTATTACAACCGCTCCAAATGCGTTTTGAAAATAATTCTTCTGCGCAATACCTACATCTTGCAGCTGAAACGGAAAATCCTCATTATAAGTGCCAATTAGTAATTTATCCTGATAAGTATGGTTCTGCTCAATTCCAGTTCCGGTTTTCTTTAACCCTTTCAAACGGGAAAGAACCACTGAATCCTTAAATGCTCCGGCTTTAACATAGTAGTCCTCTTTTTCGAGTTTGTCGCCTAATTTTGCCTTGATATCATCAATAACCTTATTCTGCGATTCAGAAAACTTTGCATTCCTATCCTGATACAGAGCCTTGAAGCTCAAAGAACTGTTAATTGGTCTAATCATTTTCACATCCATTTTATAAGTATTTTACAATCTTACCACCAACGCTGTATTTTTCGCAATACCGCTTAAGCTCCTTAACCACGATATTTGATAACGCAAACACCGCAATCAGATTCGGTACTGCTAGAAATAAAGTAACCGCGTCAGAAAGATTGATTATTGATTGGAAATTCATAGCAGAACCCGCAATTATGCACAAACAGTAAATCGCCTGAAACACTCTTGTCTTTGCCTTACCTTCCCCAAACAAAAATCCCCACGCCTTAAGCCCGTAATACGAGCCGCAAAGCATTGTTGAAAGCACAAAACAACTTGCCATTACTGTAAGCAAAATCGGATAAGCAGGACAAATCGTAGCAAATGCTTTTGAGGTAAGCTCAATCCCGGCAATCCCGTCAACTGTTAAATAAGCTTTAGAAACAACAATCACAAAAGCTGTTGCAACACCAACAATTACAGTATCAACAAACGGCTGCAACATAGAAATAAACGCCTGCGCAACAGGCTTGTTGGTATTCACTGCCGAAAACGCAATCGGCGCAGTACCAAGCCCTGATTCGTTTGCAAACATCGCCCTTCTGAATCCCCAGAGCATACACGCAAACGCTCCACCGGTCATTGCGCGCGGAGAAAAAGCTTCCTTAACAATCAAAACAAGTGTTTCCGGAAGG
>CANAXK010000047.1 GCA_947365485.1 uncultured bacterium | reverse complement strand
GAGTCCATTTTATGGCACAATCAGCAAAACTTCTCAATCCGGAAAAGAAAGTTTTGCTTCCGAATCTTAACTCCGGCTGTTATATGGCTGATATGCTTAACCTTGAACAACTAAGAGAGTTCAAATCAAAACATCCAGGGATTCCAACTGTATGTTATATAAATTCAACAGCTGAAATTAAGGCCGAGTGCGATATTTGCTGCACAAGTTCAAATGCTGTGCGTGTCGTAAAGAGTCTTAATGCTGATGAAATCTTGTTTGTGCCTGACACATATCTTGGCAAATGGGTTGAGAAAAAGCTTGAAAAAGTCAAAGTAAATACCTACAATGGTTTTTGCCCTACCCATTTGCGGATAAGGATTGAGGATATAGAGGCTGCCAGAAAAAATCATCCGGGATCAAAAATACTCGCACATCCGGAATGCCACAACGCGGTTTCCAAGCTAGCTGATTTTGTGGGTTCAACAAAAGAAATTATGGATTTTGTTAAAAATTCTTCTGAACAAAGCTTTGTAATCGCAACAGAAAAAGGGGTTCTGGACAGGCTAAAACGTGACTATCCGGAAAAAGAATTTTATCTGATAAGGGACGATATTATTTGCCAGAACATGAAATGGAATACCGTTCAGGATGTCTACAATGCTTTGAAGAATGAAGAGCATGAAATTAAGATAGAAAAAGAAGTACAGAAAAAGGCTTATAGGTGTATAAGCAGAATGATGGAGTGTGCAAAATGAAAATATTAGTCGGAATGTCCGGCGGAGTAGACTCTTCAACAGCCGCCCTGCTTTTGAAAGAGCAGGGGCACGAAGTTGTCGGAGCAACAATGGCAATCTGGGGTAAAGAAGGAGTTTACAAAGAGATTCAAAAAAAGCTTTCGAACAAACCCCATGGTGCCTGTTTTGGGCCGGATGAAAAAGAAGATATCGAATCAGCAAGAAAGGTGTGCAAACAAATCGGGATTGAGTTTCAGGTTTTTGACTGTGCAAAGCAGTATGAAGATATTGTCCTCAAGAATTTCAAACAGGAATACCTGTCAGCAAGAACACCAAACCCGTGTATCTGGTGCAACTCGCGTATAAAATTTGACGTGCTTCCACACCTTGCAAAAATAAACGGAATCAGGTTTGACAAGTTTGCTACTGGACATTATGCGCGGGTTGATAGAGGTGAAAATGGGCGTTATATATTAAAATCCGGAATAAGCCCCAATAAAGATCAGTCCTATTTCTTATACCGTCTGAGTCAGGCTCAGCTTGCAAATATTCTTCTTCCGCTCGGAAGTTACACAAAAGATGAGATAAGAAATATTGCAAAGGATTTCAGGCTTGACGTTGCAGAAAAACCTGACAGTCAGGATTTCTACGAGGGTGATTATAACGAGCTTCTTCAAATCCAGCCAAAGCGCGGAAACATTGTTGACACAGAAGGCAGGATTCTTGGTGAGCACAACGGGGTTTGGAATTACACAATCGGGCAAAGAAAAGGGCTTGGAATAAGTTCTTCTGACGCTTTGTATGTTGTTGAGTTAAGAAGTGAAACAAACGAGGTTGTTGTAGGTTTCAGAGAAAAAACTTTCAAGGACAAGCTTGAGGCTACAAATCTCAACTGGATTGCGTACAAAGAATTATCAGACATCAGAAATTGCAGAGCAAAAATACGTTCTAGCCAGAAGCCTCAGGAGGTTAGGATTTATCCTATGGGCAACAAAAACGTTAAGGTAGAATTTGAGAACATGCAAACTTCCATTGCACCGGGGCAGTCAATTGTTTTCTACGACAATGACACTGTGCTTGGAGGCGGAATTATTGATAAGGCAGGAGAATAATTATGAAAAAAGAAGATTTAATAAAATTGTACGATATGGAGCTGGACGAACTTGTGTCAAAAGCAGAAAAAGTAACAAAAGAGAACTTTAAGAATGAGGTTGAAGTTTGTTCAATAATAAGCGCCAAAACCGGCAAATGCGGCGAAAATTGCAAGTACTGCTCCCAGAGTATTCATAACCACGCAAATATACATTGTCATCCGCTCATGAAAGTCGAAGAGGTTAAAGCAGCTGCAATAAAAGCAAAAGAAAACGGCGCATCAAGATTCTGTATTGTGACTTCCGGAAGAAGCGAGAGCGGCGCAGATTTTCAAAAGATTCTTGAGATGATTAGAGCAGTTGCCTCAATAGAAGGAATCCATTGCTGCGCTTCTTTGGGACTGCTTAATGATGAGCAGATAAAACAGATTAAGCAGGCGGGGGTTGAGAGGTTTAACCACAACATTAACACCTCCAGAAACTACCACAAGAACATCTGCACCACCCATGATTTTGAAGACAGGGTAAACACTGTAAAGATGATTACTAAAAACGGCATTGAAGCCTGCACCGGTGTTATAATCGGAATGGGCGAGACACGCGAAGACAGGATTGATATGGCTCTGTCACTTGCAGAACTAAACCCCAAAACCGTTCCAATTAACATCTTAAACCCGATTAAAGGCACTCCTCTGGAGGGATTTGAGGACAAAATTACAGAGGAAGAAGTTATAAGAACAATCTGTATTTTCAGGCTGGTAATGCCTAAGGCGATTTTACGTTATGCAGGCGGGAGAAAAACAAGGTTGAGCCCTAAAATGCAGGAGTTGGGGTTACGAGCCGGGATAAACGGTCTGCTTGCAGGAGATTATCTTACAACACGAGGAGTTGAAGAAATGCAAGACAGGCTCATGCTGGAAAAATGCGGATTGAAAATGGTTTAATATATTCTTTTAGCCTCACATACTTTAAATATAGAAAATCGGGGATAGCGAAAATTTTATAACCAGTTATAGTGTAGGCGAAGGAGAACATATTATGACTGAGAAAAAATTTTTAAGCTTTATACTGACAGAGGGAATCCTTCTTACAGTGCTCGGGCTTGGTATGCTTATGCTGCCTAAGATTACTACAATCACTTTCGGGATGATGCTTTGTCTCGGATTTATTATTTACGGGGGTTACAAAACCATAAACGCGTTTATGATGCGAAACTACATCAGACACTTTGTCTTGAACATGCTGCTCGGAATCATGCTTGTAGCAGCTGGGGTTCTGTTGTTTATGGCTCCGATGTTTAATCTTGTACTCATTACAAGTATTATCGGGGTTTATTTTCTTATTGAAAGTATTTCATCTACCGCATTTGCCATCCAGAACAGAAAAACACTCTATCTCTGGTGGGCAAATATTGTTGTTTCAGTAATGCAATTCCTTCTCGGGTTAATAATCATAATCGGGCTTCCGTCAACCGCGCTCTGGGTTGTTGGTGTGCTTGCCGGAATCAACTTCCTGATTGCCGGAATGACTATGATTAGTATGTTTATTGCTACAAAATATGCGTATAACGCTTAAGGAGATTAAAATGAAAGACGAAAAAATACAAGACATCAGAAGCAACACTGAAAAAGCCGAATGCTTCTTCTCAAAAAAACTTGCTTTTACACTCGGGCCGGTCGAGCTTAAGGAACTCTCTGAAGAAGAAAACGTTAAGATTATTGACGTAAGGCTTCTGGCAGACTACGAAATCGCTCACATCCCGGGTGCGATTTCCATGCCTTATGATAACCTGCTTTTAGAGATGAAAAATCTTAAAAAAGAAGACCTGCATGTTATCTACTGTTACAACAACTACTGCCACCTTGGCGCACGCGCTGCGCTTGTGCTTGCAAGGAACGGGTATTCTGTAATGGAATTATCCGGCGGGTTCAAGACATGGTCGGAAGAGTTTAGATTCGCAACAGTGCAATAAAAAATACGAAGTGCCGGAGCATAGCTCCGGCACTTCTCCTCTAAATAGTTGATGTATTTTTCTCCAAAATCCTCTATGATACGTATGGACTATAGTAGGGATTAGGTATGATAAATTCTGTATTTTTCGACGAATTATATAAGCAATTTGCATGGTACGATTCAGTATTCACACCGGTTGTAGAGAACTGTAGCAGCGAGTTTTTCTTTGAAGGATTCGAGTACAAGCTCGCCTCAATCAGCACAAACATGAACGTACTTTCCCAGAACGAAACATTTTTCGTTACTAAAGTCAAGATTAATTCCAAGAACGATGTGTACATAAGGATTTCGCAGGAAGCAATAAATGTTATTCTGGACAAGGTTCTCGGAAAAAACAACAGGCATTTTGAACTAACAGAAGTCACAGAGCTGGAAGCACGAATCATCACTGCGTTTAACGATTTTCTTTACGAAACGCTTGCCCCGAACTTTACTATAGAGCCGCACAGACGCTACAACGAGATTCTGCACCTTACTTACTTTGTGAAGAGCGAGATTTCTGATACAGCTGCGAAATTCATTATTTCTGTGCCGAAGGATATTCTTTCTCCGCAGGAAATCGAGGTCAAAGAGCCGAGATTTCAGGACAGGGATTTTGCAAGCAGCCTTGTAGAGGTGGATTTGCATCTGGGGACAACAGTCTTTCCGCTTGCAGATATCAAGAGGCTGGACATTGGCGACATTGTGGTGTTTGAGAACAGCAATTCATCAGAGATGACGCTTGTTTGCGACAACATCGTACAAAAATTTCAGATAAAACCTAATATAAACATCATAGAACCTTATGATACGGGCGGAGGAAACGGTATGGAAGAAAATACAAACACAAACTTGTGGGACAGCATTCAGGTTGATATGGCTGCCGAGTTTGATAAGGTAAAAGTAACGCTTGGCGAGCTTAAGAGCATTGAGGAAGGCTTAATAGTAGACCTTTGCTCTGTTTACGACAACAAAGTGTCTCTGAAAGTCGGCGGCAAGCTTGTGGCGTCAGGCGAGCTTGTGATAATAAACGACAGATTCGGGGTCAGAATCGAGAAAGTTAATGATTCACCTGCGCCGGAGGCAGCTCCACAGAGCGCACCGGAGCCGGAAGCTGCTCCGGAAGCACCGGCAGAAGACTTTGACTACAGTGATTTTGAAGTCGAAGGACAAGAGGCTTGATTTTCGTAAAAAAACATTAAGGATATAGTATGGGATATTTAGCAAACTTCATGGTATACACACTTGCAATGGTCGGGGTGATTGTGGTTGCGCTTCTGGTTTTCAAGAACGCGACAACAGGCGGGTGTGTGAAAAAATCAAAATACTTAAAAATAGTTGACACAATGTCACTTGCACCGAGAAAAACTCTCTACATAGTCTCTACAGGCAGGGAGAAGTTTCTGATTGCGGGTGATGTTGACAAGACAACATTGATATCGAAGCTTGAGACTGGCGAGAATCTTATTACAGAGGACGAGCCGGTCATTCCCTCTCCGGGGGAGAGGGCTAGGGTGAGGGTTGAATCTGCAACCTTTCAACAAACAATGTCTGCTCTGAACAAAACTCCGAGCTTTATGGACAAATCAAACATTGGAATAAAATCAAGTATGCTTAGTTCTAAAACAAGTTCACAGCATACATCTGTGATAAAGAATCTGGCAGAAAGGCTAAAATAATATGGACTCAGTTTTACAAGATATGAACCCGGTTTTGCAAATGCTAACGGTAATGTCGCTTTTCTCGCTTCTGCCGTTCGTATTCTGCTGCATGACCTGTTTTTTAAGATTCACGATTGTTTTTTCGCTCCTGAAGACCGCAATGGGTGTTCAGGTTCCGCCTGCAATCGTTACGATTGGGCTTTGTATGATACTTACTTTTTACACAATGGGCGGAGTATTCCAGCAGATGTATGACAGGGGCTCGATTCCTTACCAGAGAAACGGGAATCTAATCATGGCAATTGACGAGGGTTCAAAACCGTTGAAGGAATTTATGATGAAGCAGACCAGAGAAAACGATTTGGCGTTTTTTGTGGAGCTCAAGCACAAGACCCCGCCAAAATCACCGGAGGATATTACAATCTGGGAGGTTGCGCCTGCTTATATTTTGAGCGAACTCAAAACCGCGTTCGAAATCGGGTTTGTGGTTTTTGTTCCGTTCATTGTTCTAGACCTTGTTGTTGCAAACATTTTGCTCGCACTCGGTATGTTCATGTTATCACCAACGATTATTTCGCTTCCGTTCAAACTCCTGATATTTATTGCGGTTGACGGCTGGGCGCTGATTGTTCAGGGGCTGGTGCAGAGTTACAACTAGAGAGTAGAAAATATGGAAACAGAAATAAAAATAATTGAGAACAGAATTTTTACAATAAGAGGTCAGAAGGTCATGATTGACAGAGACCTTGCAGAGTTGTACGAAGTTAAAACCATGGTTTTAAATCAGGCAGTTAAGAGAAACATTAAACGTTTCCCTGACGATTTTATGTTCAAACTCAATAAAGAAGAGGTTTTAGAACTTATCACAAATTGTGATAGGTTGCAAAGTTTAAAACATTCACCAACAACTCCGTATGCTTTTACCGAACAGGGCGTATCAATGTTGTCGAGCGTTCTAAACAGCGATAGAGCGATTTCAATAAATATAGAGATAATCAGAGCATTTGTACGACTCCGGCAGTTTGCAATAGCACAAACATCGAAAACGCAAGAGATTGCTGAGCTTAGGAAAATGCTTATGCTCCATATTGAAAACACTGACAGAAGATTTGCCGACCACGACGAAACAATAGGACAAATTATTAATGCACTGAATAATCTGATTGAAAAACCAAGAGAGACAAAACAAATCGGGTTTAAAACAGAATAACATAGAGGGACTCTACAATGGAAATGTTAACTGAATACTTAGCAAAAGGTTTTATGACAATGCTTTCAATCTCCATGCCGTGTGTGCTGACAGCTGCGGCGATTGGTCTGGTTGTTGGTATTATTCAGGCTGTAACGCAGGTTCAGGAGCAAACAATTGCTGCTGCTCCTAAAATCCTTGCGGTTTTTCTTGTAATCGTTATCGGCGGAATGGGGTTCATTAAATTGCTGACAAACCTGTTTCTGGAAGGCACTTCACTCGCTTTTAACGCTGTTCCGAAAAGCGATAACTACGTGCTTCCCGCAGATTACTACAAGTACACAACACCTTTTGAAGGTGAGATGAAGGATTCCTTCAAAAACACGCCGAATGTTAACGAGGTTATGAAAAATCCGGGCAAAGTTCCTTATATCGATAAAAACCAGAAGATTAAGTACGGCACAGCGCCAAAAACACCTATGCCAAAGGGAAATTTTGTTGAGATTAATAAGATGTTAGGAAGGTAAGCTTACTCCCTCTCCCTACGGGAGAGGGCTGGGGTGAGGGGGCGATTCAAGGCAGCTGGGCGGATTTTAAAATGTAGTAAAGGTGAAAAATGAAACATAAACAGAAATTTTCAAACAAAAAATTTTTGCTAAGCCTCTTAGCTGCTCAGCTGCTCAGCTGCACTCCGAGCCTTGCATTTGAAGATTACATGCTAATGACCAACGGGCGGCTCGGAGACATCTCCATTGAAAACAACAAAATCGTTGACGTCTATCCGCTCATAACAGTGATGAACGAGAAAAACACCCTAATCATCCACCCACTGATGAAGGGCAGCACAAGATTCTGCGTTCTGAAAAACGGCAAAGAAAAAGTTATGTTTAGTGTAACAGTCGAAGACGATAAAACAACAGTGAGCGATGTTGAAGGTTTTTCCGTACTCCGGATTGACGCACCGCCTGAAATCTACGAGTACGACATTGATATGCCGCCAATGGGAGGGATAAATTAATTGGACCAATTAATCTCGCAAATAGCAATACTGTTTCCTGATTTTGAACGCTGGTTCTCAGCGGGCTTTATTGTGTTTGCAAGATTACTTGGGTTTATAAGATTCGCCCCGATTTTTAACAGAAAAGAAATCGCAGGTATGGTTAAACTCGCGCTCGTATTCATCCTGACCCTTATGCTCACCCCGCTTCTAAAACCCGGAGTGCCGCCTGCCGGAGTCTCTCCAATGCTTTTGATTCTATTGAATTTCGCAGTTGGCGCGATTATCGGGTATATTGCGCAGCTTATAATCCTTGCAATCGAGGCCGGAGGAGATATGATTAACACCCAGATGGGGCTTTCTTCTGCAATGGTTATGGACCCGACAACAAACAGCCAGACTTCTATCTTGAGCCGTATGATTACACTTCTCGGGATTTGTATTTTTATCCAGCTTGGAGGTTTCTACTGGCTTATAAACGCGCTTGTGAGAAGCTTCGAGATATTTCCTCTATACGCGGTCGCGATTCCGCTTGAGAAGATTATTAACATGGATTACCTTGTGACAACCACTTCAAACGTGTTATATATGGGGCTTCAAATCGCTTCTCCAATTCTGCTTGCAACGCTCGGGCAGGATATTATTCTCGGGGTTATTTCAAAAACAGCACCGCAGGTTAACGTCTTTCAATTAAGCTTCCTGTTTAAGCCCGTGTTTGGCGCTGCGATTATGATTTGGATTCTGCCAATGCTTGTGAATGTTATATCAGAATTTTTCCTATCGTTCTCTAAAATCTATTGACGTAATCTATGGTATAATGACGATATGAATATTAACCCGATTAACAGAATTACAAATATTAGTATGCGAAATTTATCACCGGAAAAGCCGGAAAAAAAGTCCGTAAATTCTAATGATACATTAATAAAGGAGCTTGATAAGATGAGTACAATTAACAACGTGAATATCGGAAAAAAAGATTACGAGCTTAATCTTTCAATGGAAGAACTTGAAAAAAGAACCCACAAAGATTACCTCACAACAAAGAAAATGCTTGCCGTTGACGCACCGGAATACGAAGCGCTCGAGGAAGGCGATAAACAGGCTCTGAAACATCTTGTAAAAGCAGCAGTTGTTCTGGATAAGATTAACATGCAGCTCGATAACCCTAATAACCTACCTTTTAAAGAGTACCTCGAAAAAGAGATTTCAAAAAGCAATGAGGCTGCAAAACTTACGAAAATACTTTTTGACGCGCAAAAAGGCGTCTGCTCACTCGATAGAGAATCAAACATGATTGAACTTGCAAAGGGCGTTTCAATGCGCCCAGGCAAAGGTGTTTACCCGCAAGACTTGGAAAAAGAAGAATTTCACAAAATCCTGATTAACATGCTAAAAGGCGGAAAAGTGGACGAGGTTGCAAAAATCCTTAACCAGCGCTCTGTTGTTGAAAGGGTCGGAAACGAACTCGTTGCAACTGATTATATTGACAAATTTAAGGATGATTTTGCATACATGGCCTCCGAACTCGAAAAAGCTTCAGAAGTCTCAACAAACGCTGATTTTAACGAGTTTTTGAAATTGCAGGCAAAAGCACTTAGATCAGCCGACCCGATGCTTGATGCTTATGCTGACAAAAAATGGGCGACTTTGCAGGACACTCCGCTTGAATTTACAATCACAAGAGAAAATTATTCAGACGAATTGACGGAAACAGTGGTTGAAAACCCTGAATTAAAGGCGCTTCTGGACGAAAACGGAATCACACCTGTTGCTAAAGATTTTCTTGGCGGACGCGTGGGAATCATTAACAAAAAAGGCACCGACGCGATACTCGGGGTGAAAAATTACCTCCCGCTTATGGCGCAGAATATGCCTTTCAAGGACGATTATATCCAGAATATCTCGCCTGACAAGGAATCAAAACAGACCATGGTTGACGCGGACTTGGTTGCAGTAACCGGTGATGTCGGTGAATTTAGAGCGGGGATTACGCTTGCAGAAAACCTTCCGAATGATGACAAGCTTTCAATCATCGAGCTTGACGGAGGCCGCAGAAATGTTTACCACAGACAGATTCGTCTTATCACATCAGAAGATGCAAGAGAAAAGATGAAAAAGCGTCTTGAAGCGACTCTGAATCCGGA
>CANAXK010000046.1 GCA_947365485.1 uncultured bacterium | reverse complement strand
GAGTACAGCAACACTTAACAGAGTGGAAATCAGAGCAATGTCAAACATTCCGGCACCGCACGCCATCCCGATGCTTGCTGCAATCCACAAAGTCGCAGCTGTTGTGAGCCCGAAAACCATAGGCCCGTTTCTAAGCACAGTACCTGCGCCAATAAACCCGATACCTGTAACGATTTGGGCTGCAACACGGGATGTGTCCCTAATACCGGTCGCGTTGTTAATTACGACATTGTCTCCGTTTGCAAAGGTCGGAAATCCGTATATTGAAAGCAGAGTAAATATACAGGCACCCAAACACACGAGGATGTGGGTTCTAAGCCCTGCGTATTTGTTCGTGAGCTCTCTTTCAAGCCCGAGTGAAAAGCCCATTACAAGAGCCATAAATAATCTTATTACAAAATCTGTGTTAAAAACTAAACAATCCATTTTTCTCTCCCATAGGAATATGATACAATATTTGACTCTAAAATACAACGATAATAGTAGGCAAAAGCATGTGCTTTATGTATAATAGTGTTATGACTACTGAAACAGAGACAATTAAAGACAGGTTAGAGCAGAGAGAATACGATCTTTTGAGCCCCTATGCGACTAAATGCAGGGAATCAAAAGGACGTAAACGCCAAAGAGAAGACCAGTTTCCAATAAGAACAGAGTTCCAGAGAGACAGAGACAAAATCCTGCACTCAAAATCGTTCCGGAGACTTAAACACAAAACCCAGGTCTTTCTCTCACCTTTTAATGACCACTTTAGAACACGACTTACCCACACCCTCGAAGTATCCCAAATTGGTAGAACAATGGCGCGCGCGCTTAACCTCAACGAAGATCTGGTAGAAGCAATTGCACTCGGGCACGACCTGGGGCATACAGCTTTCGGACATTGCGGGGAGGCGACTCTGGATGAGCTCCTGCCAAACGGCTTCCATCATAACCTGCAAAGCGTGAGAGTGGTTGAGGTTCTTGAAGACATGAATCTTTGCCGCGAGACAGTGGAAGGGATTTTGACCCACACATGGGGTTATAAGCCTAAGACTCCGGAAGCGCAGATTGTGCAGTACGCGGATAAAATTGCCTATATCAACCACGATATTGAGGACTCAATCAGGGCTGGCATAATTTCAGAGGACGATTTGCCTAAGGATTGCGCAAAGTATTTCTCTTCAAACCAGTCTGCAAGACTCGGAAAGATGATTACTGATGTTATTACAAGCTCCATGAATCAACCAAAGGTTACTATGTCAGAAGAAGGCTGGTTCTATGTTACAAAACTAAGAACCTGGATGTTTGATAACGTCTACCTTGACCCGATTGCAAAAGCAGAAGAAGTTAAGGCTAAGAATATTATTAAATCGCTCTTTGGGTATTATTCTGAAATGCTTAAAGCCTACTATAATCCGGAAGAAATCCCGCTTATTGTGGCTGACCATATATCCGGCATGACAGACCAGTACGCAATTAGAAGGTACAAAGACCTGTTTATTCCGATGCCGCTTGCAGAAAACACGAGCGACGATGCCCTGCTTAAGAAAGCGCGTGAAAGACAATGAAATACGTCGGGTTTGGAATAAATTCTGGACAGGAAAACATGCGAATCGATTCCGAGCTTCTTGAAAACGCAATTTTGCAGGGAGAAAAAGAGCCAGTATTCAGACTTTATGGCTGGTTGCCCAAATGTATTTCGCTCGGCCGGAATCAAAAAGACGATTTTTTGACAGGTGAGATTGATTCTGTAAGAAGACTGACCGGAGGTCGTGCGCTTTTGCATGACGATGAGATAACCTACTGCTACATAGCTCCGGCTAAAGAGGGCGAAAGCGTTATTGATTCTTACAAACATATTTCAGGAATCTTGATTGATTTTTTCAAGACTCTTGGCGTGGAGCTGGAGTTTGGTGAGAACAAGAGAGTCTCAACCCATTTTGATTACTGCATGCTCTTATCAACCGGTGCTGATGTTTGCTATCAGGGCAGGAAAATAATCGGCTCTGCGCAGTGCAGAAAACAGGGCTATATTTTGCAGCACGGCTCGATTTTGTTCGGGTATGATAAAGTGCTGCTTGAGCAGTTGTTCCATGAAGAAGTCAGGGGAATAACAACCGTGCATGAGATTTTGCCTGATGTTACCAAGCAAGAGTTTGTTTGGAGGTTTGAAGAGTATCTAAGGACGCTCGATTAAGCGTCCATTTCCTCTTTTTGCGTCTTCAAAAACTCCTGAAGCTGCGGTGCAAGCTCATTTTTATCCAGAAGCTCGATTGAGTTGTCCAAAGATAAATCAGAATCTGTTGCAAGCTCAATAATCTTGTTTTCTAATAGTTTTTGTATATGATGACTCTGGGTTTTGTTCAAAAGAATGTTTATATGGAGTCTGTTCATGTTTGCCTAATATTTCAGCAAGATCTTCTGGCTTGTCTTTTAATTGTTTCAATAGACCTTCAACCACATTAGTATTTTGAGTTTTGTACAGGAGCTATGTATTTTTATATCTATAACTTAGCATGAACACTTCTGCTGCCGTTTTATGCGGCGCTTTATCCAGAAATATTTTTAATGTTTCTGGATTGTTATGGATATGAAAAATAGTGTTTCCATAAGTGTCTTGAACCTGAGCTATATTAATTAAATGCCGGGTTAGTTTGGGGGTGTGTTTGAATTGGTGATACGCGCATATTCTTATTACTCGTATTATACTAACCCCCGTAAAAATAAAATTTGCTAGTCTAATTTTATAACCGCAACATTTTCCACATGATAAGTGTGCGGAAACATATCAAACGGTTGTATAAACTCAACTCTGGCACCTTTTTCAACAAGGTATTTCAAATCACGTGCAAGGGTTGCAGGATTGCAGCTAACGTATATAATCTTGCTCTTTGTTAGTTTTAGCGCATAATCCAGACTCTCCTGTGTGCATCCTTTGCGAGGCGGGTCAAGCACAGTTACGTCAAATTTTCTGCCTTTTGTATTAAGTTCTTTTTCAAAGAATTTACCGGCGTCCATGTTATGGAGTTCGACATTTGTTATACTGTTTTCCTTGATAACTCTTGAGGCCAAATCTACAGAAGCCTTGACCTCTTCCACGCTTACAACTTTCTTTGCGATATCAGAAAGGCAGATACCAAATGTTGTAATCCCTGCATAAGCGTCTAGCACGAGTGGGGATTCAAAGCTGCTTCTTATGTACTCTTTTACATAGTTAAAAATATTGTTTGCGCTTTCAGGGTTAACCTGAAAGAAAGTCTGCGCTCCAACCTTGAATACCTTGTCGCACAGCTTTTCTTCAATAAAGCCTTCGCCTTCAAGTATTTCGGTGGTTTCGCCCATGATTATATTGGTCTTTTTGGAGTTGAAATTAACTCCCACGCCTGAAATATTATCAAGTTCCGCGAAAATCCGATGGGCGAGTTTTTTGAGTTTGTCAAAAGCTCTTGTTGAATTTACGACCAAAATAACAAGGCTTTTTTTAGAGTAATTCGAGGTTCTGATTACCACATGTCTCAAATCACCGGCATGTTTTTTCTCGTTGTAGCCTGAAATCCTGCATTCCTGCGCACTTTGGCGGATAAACTCAATAATCCTGTCGCAGTATTCCGGCTGAATCGGGCAGTATTTGATGTTTACAAGCTCATGTGAGCCGGTTTTATAATACCCTGCAAGGATTCTTTTTGAGTCTCTTGTTTCACCCACTGGATACTGGATTTTGTGTCTGTATTCTCTGTTTTTTGGGCTTGGAATAACATCTCTTACTTCAACTTCTCCGCCGAAGATTGATTTCATTGTATCTTCAACGATTTGTTTTTTGAGTTTGAGCTGGTAATCGTAGTCGATAAATTGCAGCTGGCATGCTCCGCATACCTTCTGCATCGGACAAAACGGTTCGACTCTATGAGGAGACGGTTTAACAATCTCAAGTACTTTTGCGTTAGCATAGCTCTTGTTTTTCTTTCCGAGTCTGATTTTTACAGTATCGCCCGGGCAAGCGCCCTCAACAAAAATCACGTAACCGTCAACTTTTGCAATCCCGTATCCGAGGTTGGAGAGTTTTTCCACCTCGACAGTCATTACTTCCGGAATATCTTTTTTGTTTACTGTTTGCATGGCTTAATCACTTGAATGTTACGTGTTTCCGAAAGTTCCTGACGCGCGTCTCTTATAATCTCTTTGTACTCCTGTGAAAGGCTAAGTCCGTTACAGAGTCTGTCAATGAATCCGTTATTGACTTTTACCGCTTTTTCCAGAGCCCCGACGCTTTCGAGCACGTCTTTAATGTCAGCCAAGTCGTATCCGAATGACTGTTTCGACTGGTAGACCATCATTTCGCCTGTTTCAGCAACCAAAGGTTCGCCACCGAGTTCGAAGTGGAGTTTGAACACTGATTTCAAATCCTGAAGTTCTGCCTGCATTGTTGCAATGCTTTGCTGGATTCTCAAGTATCTGTCAAAAAGGTAATCAACATTTTCGAGTTGTTTTTTCTGCCAGTCAAGGCGTTGTAGATAAAGCTTTTTGAGTTTCGGGTAAGCAAGCGCGAGTCCCATTGTGTCGGCCATTGCTCTGTGGTGATTTTTGAGCTCGACATTGAATCTTGTTGTAAGAGCTTCCAGCCCGTGGGATTCCAAGTCCGGCGCGATTTCTTTGAACATAATCTGGGAGTCGATTCTCGGGTTTTCCAGTTTTTCGCCGTAAACACGTTTTTTCGCTTCGTTCAAGAAAGAGTAATCAAAGATTACGTTGTGTGCAACAATCGGGTAATCTCCGATAAATTCAAGGATTTTAGGAAGAGCCTCTTCTTCTGTTGGTGCGTCTTGCACCATCTCTTCTGTAATTCCGTGTACTGCCATGCTTGATTTTCTGATATGCTGGTGCGGGTTGATAAGTGTTTGAAATTCGTCTTTAATTTTTCCATTTTCAAGTCTTACTGCCGCAAATTCAATTATTCGTTCTCTTGTGTAATCTAAACCTGTTGTCTCTGTATCTAAAACTATTTCTATTTCTTTTTTCCTAGGCATTATATCTTTTACCTCTTTACCCCTTTTCTTCTCCCTGTCAATATACTAACATAAAAAAAGAATATTTTCTAAAGTGTTGCATCGGGATTGGTGCAGTTGCCCTTCTCTTCCTACTTTTGCTCCCCCCTCACCCCGTTTTTCTAATGCTCATGCAAAGCCTTAGCATTGAAAAACTACCCCTCTCCCACATTGTGGCGAGGGCGGGATTTGTTATTTTGTTTTCAAAACCGCAATTTTATACTTGCCTTTTTCCCTGAGTCGTTTTGTTAATCCCCGTGGAAGTATTTTTATAAGCACCTGACGAGCATAATACCTTAAAATCTGACCCAAATTCACGTACTCAAAATTATACTTATACTCATTATTAATCTTCTGGACGCTCTCTTGGTATTCTTCAAACATCCTCTTGTCTTTAAAAACCACAGAAACAATATTCGGAGTCAGAATCACATCATCAATAAAAAACTGCTGTCTGTAAATCTCTGCATACGGAGCTTTGAGTCTTTGAAGCTCAATAGTTTCTTCTCCCTCCGGGCGGGTCAAAACATAATCCAAGCCGCCGTTCTGGCACAAAAACCTTACAGTAATCGGTGTATAGCTTGTAACATGTGTGAAATCTTCGTACCTGAATAATCCGGAGGTTGGAGAAAGCGCGTTCGGCACTCTGATTGCAATAAATCCATCCGGTTTCAAGTGTGAGTTCAGAAGCTTAAAAAGCTCTATCTGCTCATCTTTTGAGATATGTTCGACAACATCAAGGCAATAAATTGTGTCAAAAAGTTCGTTGTTCTCTCTCAAAAACTGAACCGCGTCTTTTTTTTCTACATCCAGTTCTTCTTGTTTTGCAGCCTCAACCATTGAATCATCAACATCAACACCTTTAATGTTTTCAAATCCTGCTTGTTTTAGTGTAAGCATGAGTCTGCCCATTCCACAGCCGAGTTCAAGGATTTTGGCGTTTTTGTGGGCGGGGTAGAGGTTATGGAGTTTGAGAAAAATTTTCCATATTTCAATATCGCGATTTTTTGACTCTTCGCTTTCATCATGCCAGTTTTTGTATTGAAGTTTGTAATTAATGTTTTCCTGCATCAGCTCTCCTTATCTGATTCGAAATTTTGAGTGTTCGTACAAAAAGTACTTAATTTGTTTCTTTATTTCACGCTTAAAATCAACATAGCGCGCCCGGAGTTTTCTGTATGGAATTTTAATTTTTTGTCGTAAGAAATAGTTGAATCCCATATATGAATAAAGTGAGCGGTATTTTTCTGTACACGCGTCTTCAGAAAAATATATTTGAGCTAAATGTTTTCTATCCTGTTTTTCAGTAGTTTCAATGAACACTTTTAGTAAATCATACACTGTTTGTGCTGGTATTTGTATTGGAAAATCATTAAAAAGTGTTTTGTAATCTCTTACAAAATTAAGTATTCCTTCCATAATTAGGGGATAAATTTCTAAATTTTTTTGTTCATGTTTACCAATTTTTTTATAAACAGGTTTCTTGTTAATCAAATCTTCTAACGGAGGTTCCGGTGCTGTAATCAAAAATTCAGATAGACAAACGATTTCATTGTCATCATTTGTTAATCGCCTGTTATAAAAAATGTTGTATGGCAACTCTTCTGCGTCTGCAAAAGCGCAGCTAAAAAAACCGAGAACTAGTTTTTCTTGTAAAAACTTTTTTAGAAAAGACAACGATGAATATAAACCTGTTGTCATGTCTACAGTGGCAATACGTGAGCCTTGTATGTTTATGCTTTCAAGATAATGTTCATATTCAATACGATTATTCTTTGCATAGTCAATAAACTCCGGTTTAAACTTATTAAAAACTTCTTTTGCTTCTTCATAATCCTGTGGAATATTTGTTATTTTCGGATTAATATTTTGCATAAGTTTTAAAATTATTTTGAGATAGTCCATTTTATCCCTGTAATCCAGAAAACATTTCAGGTTCAATATCCTTGGAGCGTAAACATATTTGTTTTCAATATCTCCATCAGCTAAAATCTTAAACGCTTCTGATAAAACATAGCCGTCTCTGGAGATAAAAAGCAGCGAGTCAATGTTATAAAGTTTGACCCATTCTTTTATTTTTTCTAAATAACCAACCACAAAAGGGCCTCCAAGATAATATCCAAAATTGTGCCAATAGCCTTCTTTTCTTAGATTATTTCTTGCAAATAACGCTTTTAAAATCCCAATCTCCAGTTGGTTTCTTGTATTTTTGATTTTTTCAAGTCTTTTTGTCCAAATGTTGGGGCAATTTTTAATAATTTGAGGTATTAATAATGCAGAAAAATCACATTCTTTTGAACGATAATAATCAGCTGTTAGGTTATCACCGACATGCAAAATCTTTTGTGGCTCAATCTTCAAGTCTTCAAGAATGAGTTTATAAATATTCTTTGTGCCCTTGCATTTTTTGCAGGTTGAAGAAACATAAATATGCTTTATCTCCTGATATCCGTTAGCGTCCAGAACTTTTTTTAAAAAATCTTTTGAAAGGTACATGTCAGAAGTTGCAATCACGGTTTTTCCGGCGTTAATTGCCTCTTCGTACATTTTTTTTATTATCGGGTTGGCTTTAAGGGTCTGAAATTCTAGTTTAAGTTCATCATCTTTCAGGTTTTTGTATTCCGGAAGAATATTTGAATAGATATCATCAAATTCAATATCTTCCTCTTCGGCTTTTAGTTTAGTCCTTGCTTTTCTTTCAGCAAGAATCCTTTTTTTGCTGAAGTTTTCTTTTCCTGATAATTTTTCAAGGTGTTCAAACAGGTCTGTTGGTTGCTTATAAGGGCGTATAAGCAGAGTATCAAAGATATCAAAACTCACGATTTCGACATTTTCAAGTAGGTTATGAAATTTTTTTTCTAAGTTATACATTCTCCAAATGTATTATAGTATAAAAATCGCAACTGTGGTACTATATAGTGGTAAAAAAGAGGAGTTATATAATGGTTCATGAAATTAATGTTGATAATTTTGACTTAGAAGTCTTAAATTCTGACAGAGTAACAGTGGTAGATTTTTTTGCAAACTGGTGCGGGCCTTGCAGAAAGCTCGGGCCTATTCTCGAAGAAGTGGAAGCCGAGCTTAGTGAAAAAGTTAAGTTTGCCAAAATCGACACGGATGAGAATCTTGAAGCTGCAAAAAAATATCAGGTAAGCGGGCTTCCGACCTTGCTTGTGTTTAAGGACGGTGAGGTGATAGAGCGCATGGTTGGGCTGATGCCGAAGAGTTCAATTATTACGAATATTGAGAAGCATTTGTAAGTTTAAAAAAAGGCGCTGCAAGCGCCTTTTTTGCAATAAAAAAGACCTCTTTTGCAAGAAGTCTTTTTTATATGGGCCGCAGTGGACTCGAACCACCGACCTCACCCTTATCAGGGGTGCGCTCTAACCACCTGAGCTAGCAGCCCTCATTATATTGCTGTCATACCGGCTAGTTACGGGTGAAATATCTCTTATTTACCCCCGGCAAATTCTAATGTACCATGGACATTTTTTGAAATCAAGTGTTTTTTTTAATTCTGATTTTGCAGCCTTCCCAGCTGTATTGCTTATGGATTTTTCAATGTTTTTAGAGTACACTTTTTGTGGAGACGATATTATGAGTATTTTATATCTTTATATTACAGTTTTTACAATTTATTACATTATCCTTGCAGCAACTAGCATTAAGCCTCAAAAAAAGGTTCGAGATAAGTACACTTCCAAGGACTCAAATATTTGCGTAGCCGTTTATGCTACAGGCGAAGTTAAAACACTGGTTAATCTTGTGAATCAGCTTAAAAACCAGACTTATCCAAAACACAGATACACGATTTATACAATTCTGGATAAGTGCGAAAACATTCCCGAAGTCATGCTCCAGAGCGATTTGGACGTGAATGTGATTAATATTAATAACCTTGAGCCAATCGGTAAGAGTCAGGCGTATTCTATCCTTGCAGAAAAACTTAGCGAGGCGCACAACCTTGACGCCTATGTTTTTCTCGATGCGAAAAACTATGTAGACTCAGACTTTCTTGCAAATGTTAACTACTATCTGACTAAATACCGCGTGTTCATGCCAATGGTTAATTATATTGGCGAATACAAAGAGCTCAAGTTCTGGGAATGCGTTAAGGCGACTTACTCACGCTATTGCTCAAAATTCTTGTTTGCGACAAGAACTCGTCTGGGGTTAACTAACTTAATTAATACAGACGCGTTTGTTATAAGAAAAGAAATCCTTTCCAAAATCGCTTCTTTCGATTTTCAGGACAAAACGGCAGAAGTTAAGTACACAGTGAAACTCGCCCGAGAAAAGGTTTATACAGCCTTCGTTGATGAACTCAAGGTTTATACTGATATCTCTAACTACGACTCAAGAATCCCGTCACTTTCCAAAAGATTGGACGTGTTCCGCGAAAACTTTGTGCATCCGGGAAATTTCATAAACCAGGAATATATTTATTCACTTATTGCGCCAAACTGGCTCGTTTGTATTCTATGCTACGGCTTGCTTTTAAGCCATGCCTATGTTTTTCCGTTCTGGGTCGGATATGCAACGATTCTGATATCCTTTATTGTTCTTGCACTCGCTTTCTGCGTAAGCTTGTTCAATGCAAAGATTTATGCAAAAGAGTATTTCTACCTCTTTGCTTATCCAGTGTACTCTGTGGCGCATATTATAAAGAACTTCCCGCCAATAAGGTTTGTTGTTAATTTCTTGTTTAATAGAAAACGCCGCCATAATATAGAAAAAATGCTTACGAATGTTATTGTTACAGACGGCAAAAAAGATTTTCAGTGCCAGCTTGAACTTATCTCTGATGATGGCCTGGCAAGGGTTAAATTTA
>CANAXK010000045.1 GCA_947365485.1 uncultured bacterium | reverse complement strand
CCATTTAATTGTTGAATCAGCTCCATGTCCAGCTGGAATATAAACATTAACACCCTTGTCAGCCAGTTTATTTACTTCATTAATTACGCCATAAGTGTACGCTAAATCTTGCGAGTTTTTATCTAAATATGAAATTTCCGATGAATGATAATTTTTGTAATTATAAATTTGGTTTAAAAATTCCAAAAGAATATTTCTATTGGCTTTTAAGTTTTGCGGAGTCAAATTAATATTTTTTCTTAAAACACTTTTTATCCTGTCTGTTAAATTTAGTATAGGAACAGACGCCAATCCGGGTAATGCTAAAAAATCTCCCCGTCTTAACGAGCCAGATAAACTTTTGAGCATATCTTCAACGCTGCTCATTTGTTTAGTGTTTATATCGTGGCGATTACATTCGACATAGTGCATACTTACATCACTAACATTATTTACTCTTTTTAAAGCGGCTTTTGCGAAATGCTCCATATTGTCAGCATGTAAAAAACCATCTATAATATGAACTTTTGCTTTAAATGAATTATTTTGCCTTCGTGCCTGTAAATTCTTTACAACAAAATCGTCAACTTTCATATAGTGCATACCCCTATAATTTTGGATGTTGGAAGCATTTGCGCCAAGTTTATCATACTTAACAAAGTGTGTCAATATTTTACAAACAACTAGCAAAAAATTTTTTGTCCGGGTTTTAACAATAAAAAAGGACAAATGAACATGCTCACAGTAAATAATTCCGTAAATTTTCGCGCAGTACCGGTCGCAAAAGTAAAACCGCTTGCAGAATACGGCGGCAAGGAGATTACGCTTTTCAAGCTTAACGAAAGCGATGAAAAGTTCCTACAAAAAATGCTCAATAATATTAATCTTAGAAAACTTTTGCCAAAAGAGACAAAAAACGTGAATTATAACAAATGGAAAGGCTTTATAAAAAGCGCGGCCTCAAGAGTAAATACGCAAAATGTTGTACTGGCTGTGCAGGACAAACGTCCTTGTGGAATTATGGCTTTCAGAAAAGAGAATGAATCCTCTTCTTACCTTAGTTTTATTGCAACATGGCCTACAAAACCTTATAGAAAAGCAAGATTTGCCGGTCAGGCACTTATTAGAGAGCTGTTCCAGTACAATGTTGATACAAACAGGAAAAATATAGAACTATTTGCAGCTCCCGAAAGTATCAACGGCAAACGCTGCATAGATTTTTATAAGAAGCTAGGATTTGATAAAAGCCCGATTTACGCAGACATGCTAGAGCTGAAGGATACTGATTTTAGTCGAAAAAGTGCACAGATTGAAAACTTTTTTAAATACGAACGTATTACAAACGGAAAAAACGTAAATCTCTGTAAAACTCTAAGACGCAATCTAGAAAACCCGTTTGAAAAACTTATAAATCTTTTCAAGTTGTAAAAGTATTCTAAAAGTGCTAGAATACTAGAAGTATGAAAAATAAGAAGATTCTAGCAATATTACCTGAAAGCATTGGCGGAAGGCTTACAACCAGCAGTATTATAGACGGATTCAGACAAAACGGATGCGAAGTTGTTGTGTTTGACGAGCTCTTCGATAAAAATCTTAATGCTGTAATAAAAGGTGATTACGATTTGATTGCAGGCTACGACTTTTCAGGACTTAAAATCAAGGTGGATAACGGGCTTCAAATGCCTTCGGTTAATTATTTTTCTGATGATATAAGAAGCAAAACATCCGGCCCGGAGTGGGAAAAATACCTTCCTTATCTTGAAAATGAAGACAACTACACTTTCTACTGGGACAAAGAACTCACACGGTACGAGAATTTTAAACACATTTATTACCTGCCTCACTTTGTTAACTTCGAAGTCTACAAAGATACAGGCGTTGAGCCTGAATTTGATATTATGTTTGCAGGCAGGCTCGACACAGACTACAGGTTGAGCTTTTTTGAAGAACTGATTACCAAGCTTCCTGAATTGAAAATTGCATGGTACGCGATTGATAAACACTATCAGGACGCGCTCAAACGCGCCCAATTTCCGGAACTCATCGACCTTTGCTATCAGGGGTTTATTGATAATGAAAAGGATATGGCGAAAGCTATAAATAATACGAAAATTGTTTTCAACATGAACTCTCAGGGAATTTCTTCATTGAATTACAGGACTTTCCAGACTGTTGCCTGCAAACGGGTCATGATAAGCGATTTCCGCGACGAGCTGGCTCTTTTTGAAGGTCACATGCCTTTTTACGAAGATTTTTCAGACTTGGTGTTCAAAATCGAAAGCTACCTCGAAGATTCTGCTGCGTACAAAAGAGTGGTTGAAGAATGCTACCGTATTGCAAAACAGAGCCACAACTCCAGGGATTGCGTTAGATATATTCTTAAGACTGTTTGTTAATGGCTCAATGATTTTGATACGATGATGTAGAGGTTTACCATCATAAACCCGAGGAACAATCCTGCAATCACGTCTGAGAGGAAATGAACCCCGAACCACAGGCGGGAAAGCGCTATAAAGAATATGATAAGCCCAAAGAAGATTGCAAGGGTGTATCTCCAGAACTCGGAAGCTACGTATTTAAACACAAGATAAATCAGTATCCCGTAAAAACACATAGAAACAGAGGCGTGGTGCGAAGGGAAGCTAAACCCGTTGTAACCGCAGCCCGCAGGGCGTTCTCTGCACACAAAGTCTTTTATAAACAGGGTAAGAATCGAAGTCAGTTTTGTGAAAAATATCAGCAAAAAGCATTTGAGGTATTTTTGGTGCGAAGCAAGTACGCTTCCTGCCGCAATTTGAGGCCAGTAAAAGTGTACGCATGGATAAAACTCGCCCATAAATTTCGGGATATAAGTCGGGTATGGAGAAAGTGCGAGTCTCAGGGAGTGCAAAATGTTGCCGTCAATTTCCCGTAAGCCCGGCATGTAGAGCACCAGAAGCGTGAAGACAGCTACCACGACAAGTGATACTATTACATAATTCCAGTTTAGAGCTATTCCGTATTCCTTATTGCGTGCCAATTGTATGTTCCTTTCTGTAGTTCGGTTGACCCCTCACCCTAACCCTCTCCCTAAGGAGAGGGAATTAGTTATTATATTCCACACTTGAATCTTAAAACAAAATTAATAAGTCTATTAAACACAGCCAGTGCAAGCGGCGTAATCTCGCTTATGCAAACCGCAAAGAAAAAGAGTGCAGAGCCTGCTGCAATGAGTTTTTGGATGTCCGAAAACATGAATACTCTTTTATTTCTGAACTCATCAATCCCTGCGTACTCATCTGTAAAAGGCTTTACAGGGAATTTTTCTTCTATTCTTTCAAGCACGTTTGCAAATTTTACCTTAATAAGCGTGTTGTATGAATCAACATTCATCCACCACAGGGCGCTCACAGAAACCCCGAGGAGCGCGAAGATAAGCGTTGCAGAGATTTTGTTCAGGAATACAACATTTCCGGTATAAATCAGAGCGAAGATTAGTACAACAACAGCAGTCATGTAGAACTTGTTTGTTTTGAAATTCCTGTCAATAAAGTTTTCTTTTTGCTCTGCGTACAGCTTGTATTCGCCGAAAATCAATTCATCTCTATCCATGATATTCTCCTTTAGTAAACTCGTTCCCTCTCCCTTTTATACCCCACTTACAAATCGGGCGGGGCTATTCCCTAATGGATTTGTTTACCCAGAGAGGGTTAGGGTGAGGGGTCAACCCTCTGTGCGTCGGGCTTTCACCTCATTCATTAATTCTTCAAACTCTTTTTCGTCAAGCGTTTCTTTTTCAAGAAGCGTTTTGGCAATGTATTCAAGCATGTCACGATTTTCGCTCAAAAGTTTTTTCGCTAACTCATACTGATCATCAACAATCTTCTTAACCTCTTTGTCAATATCAGCAGCGATTTCTTCTGAAAAATCTCTCGTGTTGCCGAAATTACGCCCCATGAACACATGTTCTTGATCCTTGCCATAAGCAAGATTCCCCATCTTGTCACTCATACCATAAGTCGTAACCATGCTTCTTGCAAGCGCGGAAACCTTTTCCAAATCGTTGGAAGCGCCTGTTGTAACATTGTCTTTGCCGTAGATTAACTCTTCTGCAACACGCCCGCCAAGAATCATCGAAATCCTGTCAAGAAGCTGATTTTTACGCATTGTAAGATGGTCTTTCTCCGGAAGCGTAAGCGTTATACCAAGAGCCATACCGCGCGGAATTATTGATACCTTGTGAAGCGGGTCGCAATCCTTCAAAAGCTTTGCAAGAAGCGCATGACCTACCTCATGGTAAGCAGTGTTTTCTTTCTCCTCGTCAGAAATAATCCTGCTTTTCTTTTCAGGCCCTGCCATAACCTTGTCAATCGCCTCTTCTAAATCCGGCATTTCGATTTCAGACTTGTTGTGACGCGCAGCAAGCAAAGCAGCTTCGTTCAAAAGGTTCTGCAAATCAGCACCGGTGAATCCCGGTGTGCGCTTTGCAAGGGTTTTTAAATCAACCTCTTTTGCAAGCGGTTTGTTCTTTGCATGAACATTAAGAATCTGCTCCCTTCCAAGCACATCCGGCTTGTTGATAACAATCTGACGGTCAAATCTGCCCGGGCGTAAAAGCGCGTTATCAAGAATGTCAGGTCTGTTTGTAGCAGCAAGAATAATTATATTAGTGTTTTCGTCAAAACCGTCCATCTCAACAAGAAGCTGGTTAAGGGTTTGTTCTCTTTCGTCGTGGCCGCCGCCCATTCCGGCACCGCGCTGACGACCTACTGCGTCGATTTCGTCAATAAACACGATACAAGGCTGATGTTTTTTAGCCTGTTCAAAAAGGTCTCTTACGCGTGAAGCACCAACACCCACGAACATTTCGACAAAGTCTGAACCGCTTATTGAGAAAAACGGAACACCGGCTTCTCCTGCAACAGCCTTTGCCATAAGTGTTTTACCAGTGCCGGGAGAGCCAACAAGAAGCACGCCCTTTGGAATCTTGGCACCGAGTTTTACGTATTTGTCTGAATGCTTAAGGAAATCAACGATTTCTTCAAGCTCTTTTCTTTCTTCGTCAATCCCTGCGACGTCAGCGAAGGTTGTTTTGACCTTGCTGTCCATGAGCATTTTGGCTCTGCTTTTGCCAAAAGACATTGCCTGAGCACCGCCTGCCTGAATTGATTTTATGATCAGCATTATGAAACCGAGAATAAGCAGAATTGTGATAAAAGATGAGCCTAAGCCGAATGCGGAGTTGGATTCACCAGCTTTTCTTGCGTTAATCTCGACATTTTTGTCTTCGAGTTTTGCCAGGACATCTGAATTTTCCGGAAGGACAACTTTGTACTGGAGCTTCGGCGCTTTGATTTCGCCGTAAATCGCGTTTGCCTGAGTCTTTTTAGCTTCCGGCTGCTTAACTGGAACAGCAATCAGCATATCTTTTGACAAATCAACACTTTTAATCTCGTTGTTTTCAACTTTTTGCATAAAATTTGTATAAGACAACTCTTCCGTGCTGGAAGTAGGACCTGAAAACAGCATTGAGATGAATGCCAGAACCATAATCCCAAGAATTACGTACATACCGATTGACTGATTTTTATTCATAGTTCTCCCTCATTAATTGTCATTTTATTATAGCATAAATGTAACATTTTTTTACATAACAGGCAATTATTACCCGAAAGTTTACTTTATTAATATAGGAAACAGGGAATATTATGAGCTCAAGCAACTTTTGGAACAATTTTTCACACGGATTTATGCACGGAATGTTTAACAGCAATCCGTTTTTCGGCTGTTTAGGCGGCTGGATGAATCCGTTTTGCGGATTCGGAGGTTTTGGTGGCTTTGGCTGCGGTATATTCCAGTTTAATACCCGGTTTATGTTCCCGAACTTCATGAGCGGAAACTTCTTACCTCTCATGCCTGATTTTGCACCACCGGCGTTTCCTAATGTTTTTTCTGACAACATCTGGGATGACCCGAATATATTCAGAACGACGACTCCTAATGTGGATACATTCACAAGAAAAGCTGCTGAAGCTCCGACAACAAAAGTAGCTCCGGCTCCGGTTGAGACACCGCCAGCTTTGAAAACGACACCCCCTGTTGTAGAAACGCCATCACCTGAAACAAAACCAAAAATATCGTTAAGCAAAATAAGCGGTTCAGCAGTCACAAAAACTTCTTCTCCGGCTGTAAAGCGCACTCCGGCTTCATCATCTCTCAAGTCAAAGCACTGGTCACAGATGACTGATTCGGAGATGAGACAAGTTTATGGTGATTACACAAGAGACGTAACCACACCATATAAGGGCACTGCTGCAGATTTGAACAAGTATTTGAAAGGCAAGGGTAAGCTTGAAGGCTGCGGGCAGGCGTTTATGGACGCGCAGAGAAAGTATGGAATAAGCGCGGCTGTGCTGGTCGGGATTACGATGAACGAGTCCGGCAAAGGCACGAGCAGTCTTGCTAAGAACAAGAATAATGTTGGCGGGGTAAGGATATCCGGCTCAACAGAATTTAAAACATACGGCTCTATTGGCGAGTGCATTGATGATATGGCAAGATTTATCAAGTCAGGATATGTTAACAACAAAGGACGGGCGCTTACAAAATTGTATCAAGTTAATGCGAAGTACTGTCCGGCGTCTGACACGACTGACAGGAGCGGGGTAAATTCGTACTGGGCGCGGAATGTGGAAAAATATGCAAAGGAAGCCGAAGGGGTGATTGCGTAAGCTTGATGCTTGATGCGTTGTTGTACCCCACCCTAGCCCTCCCCATCAAGGGTGGGAATGCGCGCAGCCCCTCGCTCACGCAAAATCAGTAGTCACACCATTTAGGCAGACCAGTAGCTCCAAAATCAGCCAGTAACCCCAACAATTGTCTGCCGACAGTATATCTACGTGCTTAGCACCCTCTTGCTCGTTCGCGTTGAACGGGTCTACGGCTCTGCTCGTCTTGCTCCCCGCAAGCCGACGCCAGCCTTCGCCCCTCGCTCACTCCAAATCAGTAATCCCACCATTGAGGCAGACCAGTAACTCCAAAATAAGCCAGTACCCCCAACAATTGTCTGCCGACAGTATATCTACGTGCGTAGCACAAAAAAAAGCCGTTTCTTTTTGAGAACGGCTACCAGACTTGGGGAGGAGGTATGAAAAACCTTTTTGGCTTTCCATATTAGAGTTATCGGCAGGATTTGTTTTTTCTTGAGCAGAGGGCTAAAGAAATCATACGAATGGAGTAGGTTTTTTGATTTTTATTGTTACAAATTTTAACATTGGCGAGCGAAAAAGTAGAAAGACTCGACATTTAATATTTTTTTAGTTATTATAAAAACTATGCTAGCCCAATAATAGTTAAAGGAGAAAAAGAAATGCAAGTAATATTGAAAAAAGAAGTTCAAAATATCGGCGAAGTAGGCGATTTGGTAAACGTTAAAGACGGTTATGCAAGAAACTACCTTATTCCTAAGAATTTTGCAGAAGTAGCTACAGAAGGCGCTTTGAAAAACAGAGAACAAAACATCGCAAGAATCAAAGCTAAACAGGAAAAATTACACCAGGAAGCTCTTACTAAGGCTGAACAAATCGAAAAACTAGGCTCTATTGAATTGGCTGCAAAAGCTGGTGAAAGCGGCAAGTTGTTCGGTACAATCACAACTAAGAAATTGTGCGAAGAACTAAAAGAAAAATCAGGTATCGAAGTTGACAGAAAAACTGTTTCATTGAACGCACCTATTAACAAAATCGGTGAATACACAATGCTTATCAAGTTGACTTCTAAAGTTAAAACAGAACTGAAAATTGTTGTAACAGCTTCAGAAGTTGTTAAAGAATCTGTTGAAGAAACAGAAGAAGCTGGCGAATAGTTAAAATTTTAAAGCAAAACGCGCCGGCTAAACGCTTACGGCGCGTTTTCTTTTTGAGAGAGTACTGATGGAACTTAGTCTTAAATGCCTTCCGGTTGGAAGTTTACCTTACGAGGATACCAAGAGCACAACGAGAATGATGGTTAAGCTTTTTGAAGCTTCCCCGTTTTTTGCATTCCTGCCTCTGGCCTCTTCCGATGATAATGTCAGACACCGGACACTGGACAATGTTCCGGGATTCAAGGTTAAGGAAAAGAAAATCTTCTTCGACAAGGATTTTTCGGAATACAAACAGGAAATCGTCGCACTCGATACTGTCTTTAATAACCCTGATATGGAAAGCCTTGAAAAATACGCTGTGGACTCGTTTTTTACGGAAAAATACTTCCAGATTATTGAACGAATTAAACCAAAAGAGACCGTTATAAACCTGTTAGGCCCTTTTTCACTCTCGCAGATGATGATTAATAGCGAGATTCCGCAGATACTGAACGACAGAAGCCTGAGAAAACTGGTTATTCAGATTGTTGCTGTAAAAGCTCTGTGGCTGATTTTTAAAATCCATGCAATTTCTCCTGAAACCTGTCCGATTATTGTGCTTGAAGAGCCGCTACTCAATAAGATTGGGGATGTCAGACGCGAAAACGAAGAGATAACGCGCGAAACAATCGTTAACCTGCTTGGAAAAACTATCCAGAAAATCAAAGAATACCACGGCGCAGCAGCAGTTCAGTGCTTTGCAAAATGCGACTGGTCTGTTCCGATTGAAGCAGGTGCTGATGTGATTTCATTCAATGCGTATAACCACCCTAATAACCTGAATATTATTGCTGAACAGGTAAATAATTTTCTTGTTGGCGGAGGACGGATTAACTGGGCGATTGTGCCTGTTACAAACGAAAACCTTGTAAGAACACTGACGATTGATAATATTTATCACAAGTTTATGAAAACAACCGCCGGACTTATAACAGCTGGAGCGAGCGAAAGACTTGTCTACACAAAGGCAATGGTCTCTATTCAGGGCGATATTGACAAGCTGCCTTTGATTTTTGCGGAAAAAGCACTTATCATGTCAAAACAGCTTTCAAAAAAAATCCCATTCTTTAAGTAGCTTCTTCTACGATTGCGTTTGAGTCAATAAAAATAGTGTTTCTGATAAATGCATGCGCCATCAAAAGCAGGTACGGGTTCATTTCGTTGGTTGCAGAAAGGTTTACTTTTGCTTCCTGATTCTCGAGCGTTTCTTTTTTCTTTGGCTCGATTGATTCGATGTCAATGGTTGTGTTCATCGCATGAGACGAACTCTCTTCCATTAGACTCTTTTGAAGCGTTTTTTTAGGAAAATCTTCTGAACATATAATGTAAACATCAACAGAATTTGAGGTTGTGAGCGTGAATACACCCTTTACGTTCCCGAAATTCTTTGTCTGGATAAGAACTGTGAGCTTTGAATCGTTGGACTCGTTCTCACCGTCAGGCGGGTTTACTTCGAGGTCGAAACCAACACCTTCGTTAAGTGGAAGCCACGGAAGATAAAGCATCATAAGACTTTTAAGAGTCTGGGTGGGGTTGTTTGATTCAGCAAGAGCCACGCAGGAGTTAATCAGACTCATTGTTTCCCGAATCTGGTCGCCTGTCATGTTGCTTTTTGAAGCCGAAGCCATGGCGATTATAAGGTTTGCTATTGCCTGCTTGCTGTTTTTCAGAATCATTTGTGAAATATCTGGAAGATGAATCATTCCGCTAAAAAATAACATCACTGCGTCTTTTCCGGCGTTTGTTGATTGAATATTTTGGGCTGGAATTTCTGAAGTATCGTTGAATAGCTGGGCAAGCATTTTCTGGTTCTTCAGGAGTTCTTGATTCAGGTCGTTTAGTAAAAGCGTATTAGTATTGATTAGATTGGTTTTGCTTTGCGCAGCTTGTAGGATTTCTCCGAGTGTTTGCGGGAGCCCGAGCAGGTTCTTGATATAAATAGAGCGGTCCATGCTTGCTATCTGGTTCATCTGGAGCTGGGTAATGAGCCCGAGAGTTGGCTGCAAAGACGGTGCTGGTTTTGCAAGCGCGGAATTAAACGCAAGAGAGTTGTTGCCGACTTCGACTCCCTGCTGTTTGAGTTTTTTGAGATATAGTTCCGGATTTCTCAAACCGGCCAGTATTTTTCCAACGCTGAATCCGTCCATAGTATTAATTATAACAAGATTTGCGGAGATGTCCAGGTTGGAATATTCATTTTGATTTTACGAATTTGTAAACATAAAGAACTAACACTAACTAAAACAAACCGGGGAGTTAAAATTAAAAAGGTTCCGAACCCTTTTTGAGCCCGTTTGCTTTTTTATT
>CANAXK010000044.1 GCA_947365485.1 uncultured bacterium | reverse complement strand
GGAGTTTGTGGTGTATTGAATGTTGCTTGTGAGCGATGTAATCTTTGTGATTGCCTGCTTTGATTCATCCGCAAGCTTTCTGATTTCACCCGCAACAACAGCAAAACCCTTACCATGCTCCCCTGCTCTTGCTGCTTCAACCGCTGCGTTAAGCGCAAGCATGTTTGTCTGCTCTGCAATGTCGTCTACCACACTGATTGAATTTCCGATTTGCTGTGAGTGCTCTGAAAGTTCAAGGATAAGCTCTGCAATCATCTGAATTTTTTGTCTCAAAACTAACATTTTATCTGCGTTGGAAGAAATTGCTTCATGCTCTCTTTCAGAAAGGTTGATTGACTGGTTAACCTGCTTTTCGGTGTTTTTGGAAGTTGTAACAGATTCTTCTGACAGACTTTTGAGCTTTTCGATAAGAGATGAGATGCTCTTGGTGTTTGTTGTAAGATTTTCAAACACTTTTTTCTGGGAATCAATTGAGAGCATGATTTCACCGGTTGTGTCAGCAAGCGAGTCAGACTGGGTTGTCATGGATTTTCTGATTGCTTTTACAATCCACTGCTTTGTAATGAAGTGTACAGCAAGGTTAAGCGCAAGCACAATCGTTAAAAATACAAACGCGTCATAAGGTGCTACCTGATTCATTCTTGCAAAGAACAAGAAAATCATACATGTTATTACAAAGGCTGCCAGGTCAATAAGGCATTTAATATTAAACTTCTGTTTCAATCCAAAATTCCAATCGTTAAGCACTTCTTCTCTCCTATAGTTTTTTTTAAGTATTTATTATATAATCATTTTATAATAAAACTGACAAAATTGGAACATAAGATATTATGGCAGCAAAAATTTTATTAGTAGAAGATAGCGATACCCAGTTAAAATTCCTAAAAGAGGGGCTTACATCTAACGGGTTTGAAGTAGAAACCGCGACAAACGGGGCAGAAGCGTACAAAAAAATATTCGAGTACGTTCCGGATCTTGTGGTTTCGGATATTATGATGCCAGTAATCGACGGTTATCAACTATGCAGAATGATTAAGAATGTTGACGAAACAAAAAAGATTCCGGTTGTCCTGCTTACAGTGCTTGACAAGAAAATTGACAGCTTCTGGGGTAAAAAAGCCGGCGCACAGCTGTTTTTGTCAAAATCCATTGACGTTAACGAACTTGTCAGAAATATTAACGCAACATTGAGACGATATCCTGTGAGCGATGAGTATAAGGCAGCGCTTACAATGAAGGCTCAAACGGATAACTCTGCGCAGACAAGACTCAATACAATTCTTAATGACCTGCTCTTGAAGTCTGTTTTCGCTAACGAGTTTAGAAATCTGAGCGACTTTTTGAACTATGAAAGAATCCTTGTGGAAAAACTCTTCTCGCTGCTTAGCTCGTTTGTAGAATATAGCGTTGCGGGGATTTTCTTCGCTTCACCTGACGATTTCGCAGAAAATATTCTTTATCTGGATACGCTTGGAAGAAACCTTTCGAAAAACGTGCTTTCTGATATCCGGTTCGACTTCTTCAGAAAAATGGAAGAGCTCAAAAGCGTTAAGGACTCCAAGTTTGAAGTTGTAAGAATGCTTCTAGGCAAGGAAATTGATTATCAGTTTACGGATTTGAAGTCAAAAATTATTATCCCGCTTGTGTTTGATAAAAAACTTATTGGCGGAATCTGCTTCTACACAAGGCAGGAGATGGACTACGCTTCATTCAGGTATTTTGATATCATGATTGGAGAGCTGCTCTCCATATTCAAAATGAAGTACCAGTATACAGAAAAAGAGTTCATGTCAGTTCTTGACGGACTTACAGGATTATATAACAGGCGCCAGTTTGAAATCAGCTTGGAGCAGGAGCACAACCGTTCTAAGCGCCACCCGTCTGATTTCAGCCTTGCGATTCTTGATATTGACTTCTTTAAGAAGGTAAACGATACTTTCGGCCACCAGTACGGAGACTATGTGCTCAAGACGGTTGCAGGTTTGATGAAGACAGCATTTAGAAAAACCGACCTTCTTTATCGATACGGCGGTGAAGAGCTGGTTATGATTATGCCGGAGACAAACATTGAAGGTGCTGTTATTCCAGTGCAGCGTCTAAGAAGAATGATTGAGGAATACGATTTTGACTACAACGGAGTCAAGACAAAGGTTACGGCAAGTATCGGGCTTACAATGAATTTTCAGGAATTTAATACAGCGGCAGATATTCTCAAATCTGCTGATGAGGCTTTGTATAAGGCAAAAGAGAGCGGAAGAAACAGGGTAGTATTACATGAGCAGCAATAATTATCTTGAACAAAAGAAGAACACACACCTGTATTTTAGAATAGGTGAAAACAAGTACGCGATTAATTCTGATAACGTGCTTGAGATTATGAAGCTGCCGGCTCTGGATTATCCGCAGAAACTACCTAACAATATTGTCGGGCTTTTGAAGTATAACAATTTTGTTATCAATGTGCTTGATGTGAGATTCTTTCTGAATATAGAAGTACCGCCTTACAGCACGAATAACGAACTTCTGATTGTAAAAACAGACGAGATTATCTTCGGGATTATAACCGACAAAATTATCGGGATTATTCCTTTTGAATCTGCCCTTGTGGACGCGATTCCGTTTGTTGATAACAAAATGATTATTGATTCCATCTACAAGTTCAATCAGGAAACAATATTCATCATTAATATTTATGCAATAGAAAACCTCCTGAAACAGCACAATACCTGGGCAGAAGTCGATATTCCGACACTCTTCCCACAGGATGAAAACTCAAAAGCAATAATGGCAAAGAGGACTTCTGATATTGCTGCTAAATCAAATTTGAAGCTGGCATCTGGGGAACTGCATGTCAAGAACAAGTATATTTCTTTTAACCTCAACAGCGACCACTATTGTATTGCGCTTGACTATGTGAAAGAGGTTTTGAAAGACACATCTATTACGAATGTTCCGGGAACCCCTGATTTTATTGAGGGGATTATGAACCTGAGAGGGGATTACATTACTGTAATCAACATGAAAAAATTCCTTAGCCTTCCTGAAAAAGAGACTTCTGATAAGAAACCGGTTATTATTATCAAGTGCAACGAACTCAAACTTGCGCTTTTGATAGATAAAATCAACGAGCTTTTTGATTATCAGGAAGACAGCCTGCTGGATGTGGGCGAAGGATATTTCTCAAACGAGTTTATTTATAACGAGACATTGTACACAATTCTTAATATTGAGAAAATTTCGTCGGACAAAAGAATCATTATTACTGACATGTAATTTAAATTGATGATTTTTTGTTTCAAGTCTAGTTCATTTTGAGACATTATGATAAAATAGAGTATATGAAGCAGTTTAAAAAGAAGACGATTGCATTGGTACTGGCTTCAGTAGTAACAGTAGTTGGAGCTTTTGGAGCAGAGAATTATAAAAACAGCCTTATGGCATTACAACTTGACAACACGGAAAACGGTGCTGTTAATTTGACTGTGCTCACAAAACAGGATTATGCAAACAGTATATCTGCTGTGAGAAAAGATGCAAACACTTACGTCATCATGCTTCCGGAAACCAACAGCCAGATGAAGGGCGCAGCAAGACTCGTCTCAAACATTGATAGCGTAAACGTCTCAACCATGCCTTATACAACAAGCAGTAAAGGCTATACCAAGATTACAATAAAAACCTCCCCAAATACTGTTTTGAATGCTTCTAAGGGGCTCTTCATTCCTGAACAGCACCAGGGACTTATTGAAACAACTGCCCAACAGCCGGAGCAGCCTAAATTTGACGAACCGCGTGTTGAGGAAAAATATACACCACAACCTGAGGTAAGACAAGAAGCGATTCGCTCAAGAAGCGGAGTCGACCAAATTAACCCTGTTGATATACGCCAAAGCGTTAAACAGTTTGAACAGAGTCCTCAAACTTCGGAGCCTGAAAGAAACAACTCTTATGAAGAGCCTTCCAGCCCTGATGAGGATAACGCCCCGATACAGAATCCTGAAGAGGAGCAGGGACCGAGTTCTTGGACGTTTATTGGCGGGCTTATACTGATTGCCATTTTGATGGTGCTTCTTGTTGTGAGAGCAAAAAGCACTATGCGTGAGATTATTGGCGAGCAGACAGAGTTTGATTTTGATGACGAGGAAGATGCCAAAAAGAAGAAGAAAAAAGAGGCTGCTAAAAAACAAAGCATAACAAAGATTAACAAGGCCGTGAAGAGCCTTGATAAAAAATACACCAAGCCGGATAAGATGCCGGTAAACGTTGCGCCTCAACCAGCTCCGGAAATTGAGGAGCCTGAGGTTGAAGAAGCTCCTACAATTGTAGATTTGGACGAAATTTTTCAGGAAACAAAACAGTCACCAACTCCGGCTGCGGAAGAAGCACCGGACGAGGATTTCAACGCGGATTTGGAGGACTTTCTTGCAGGATTCTCTTTTGATGAGGAAGACGAGGAGGAAGTCGAAGAAGGCTCTGGCTATGATGAGGAGCTTTATGAAAAATATATTTCAGACGAGGAGTTGAAATTCTCTAAAGACGATGTTGATAAGATTAACCAGCTCCTTAATTCAGAGATTAACGACGATACGCTCAAGAATATTACGGATTATATTACTGTTCCTGTGGTTGAGAAAAAACGTACTCCTGCAGAGGTTCTTGAGGATTTGGTTACAACATACAGCATTGACCAGAACATTGTGTTTACGGGTTCTGATATCGAGGCTTTGAACAAGCTGATTTCTGTTGAGATTGACAGCGACTTTATTACGGACTTGAAGACTGACCCTGATATTATCAAGCGCAGAGAAGAAGAGATAGCAAAATCAAAAGACAAGCCGCATAAGACTTCCGAGCTGCTTACTTTGAACGTAAAAGACATGCTTCCTGATTTGTCTGAGGCGCTCAAGAAACAGGGGGGAAGAAAAATCGAATCAGATGCTAAGCCGGAAGTCGTTTATTTTAGTGAAGGCTATGACGTTAGTATTCTGTCACTCAAAGACAAACTACCTGACCTTTCGCTTGAAATCAATAACAAGGATGCTTACAAAACAAGGCCTTCTGATGCTGTTGAGTACTCTGAATCAGGGTATGATGTTCAGAAGATGACAATTTCAGGGCTGCCTGATTTAAGGGATGTGCTTAAGAACCCTGAAAAATACGAAACAAAAGAGCCGGAGCCTGTGTTAGTTGACGAAGAAGCACTGCTTAAGAATATTTCCAATGTTACATTTAAGCCGTTTGATGACGGGTCACGGGATTTTGAGATAATTAATGAGTTTGATGACTCGAACGCTCCGAGTATTTCTGACATGCAAAAAGAATTTGACCAGTTTAGCGATATTCAAATTGTTAACGACGATGAGTTGGAAGTTCAAACCCAGCGCGAATACGACGACTTTGAATCACTTTACGATAACAGCTTTGTTGATTTGGATAACAAAACCGCGCAGGAACTTGATAAAGAGCTCAATGATATGATGGAAGAGCTTCCAAAACTTAAAAAACCGGCTCCAAAGAAACTAGAGCCAAAACGCGATTATGACTCGGATAAGCTTCTGCAATTTATTCAGGAAAAACGTGCTGAGCGCGAGATTAAAAGAGAGAAAGAAAAGCCTGAACCTCAACAGAACGCACAATCAGGGGAAAAAGAGTTCTGTACTGTAAGAGGTGAAGAGTACGAAATTCTTTGCCGCTCAGACTTTGACGGCAATATGGGCTGCTGTTTGGGCAAAAACTCTAACGGGTACACTGTTATCGGGTATGCGGGCGACAGGACATTTAAGATTAAACACTATGTGAGCCTCAAATCCGAACAGATGCAGGCAAGAGCAAGCGAAAAAATGGCTGACGGGACAACAAGGTATATTGTGAGACTCGGGGTGCATAAGTTTATTATGAACGCAAAAGACGATAATCTGGAGTTTGTAATGGATTTATGCTAAGAAAACTGCTAATCCTTTTTCTGATACCGTTTATGCTATGCGCTTGTACTAAAAGCAATGTAGAAGAAGTGACATTTTCTTCATGGGGCTCGATTACAGAGACAAAGATTCTGGAACATTTGATTTCTGATTTTGAGAACGATAATCCTAAAATCAGGGTGAATTTTATGCACATCCCTCAAAATTATTTCCAGAAAATCCACCTGCTCTTTGCCTCAAATCAGGCACCTGACGTGATTTTTGTAAACAATATCTATCTCCCTGTTTATGCCTCAAAACTCGAGGAAATCAAAGAGCTTGATAAATCAGACTTCTATCCCCAAGGCCTTGAGGCTCTAAGCTATGAGGGAAAACTCTACGCTGTTCCAAGAGATATTTCCAATCTGGTGTTTTTTTATAACAAGAATCTGGTAGAAGGAAATCCTGATAAAGACTGGACAATGGACGAGTTTTATAAACTTGTTCAGAGTTCAACCACAAAAGATGTTTTTGGAGTCAGCTACGAGAGAGATATTTTCTGGGCAATGCCTTATGTGCTTACTCTTGGCTCAATTGATAAGGGCGTAGATTTTTATAAAAAACTTGAAGGCAAATACGCGCCGACTCCTGCTGCTGTTGGGAGTCAGACTCTTGCGCAGATGTTTCTGGACGGGAAGATTGCTTTCTATCTTTCAGGCAGATGGATGTATCCGAAAATCGAAGAGAGCGCAGAATTTCCGTGGTCGGTTGTGAATTTTCCGGGCAAAGTCCCTGCTGACGCTTCTGGCTGGGCGGTTTCTAAGGATTCTAAGCACAAAGAGGCTGCGTTTAAGCTTGTTGATTATCTTTCTACGAAAGAGAGCATTGAATATTTTGCAAAAACCGGCTTGATTGTTCCTGCAAGAAAAGACTGCGAAATCAAGGGCGGTGAGGCGTTTTTGGAGGCGATAGAGCGCTCGGAGGTTGTGTTTGCTGGCAAGGATTACAAAAAAAGAGCGGATAAACTTAACAAAGAATTGTTTAATTAGGTTATTTATGGTATTCTTGACTGCACAGGGAGTATATGATTATGGAAAGAAATGTTATTTGTATTAAATGGGGTACAAAGTTTGGAGCAGAATACGTAAACAAGCTCTACAAGATGGTTGAGAAGAACTTAACTCTGCCTCACAGATTCGTGTGTTTCACTGATAACGCCGAAGGAATTGACGAGGGTGTTGAAATCAGGCCGCTTCCGGAGCTGGATGACGAGGGTATTCCGGATAGAATGTGGAAGAAGCTCGGGCTCTTTGCGTCGCCGCTTTCTGATTTAAAAGGTACGGCTCTGTTTCTTGATTTGGACATAATTATCAGAGGCTCGCTTGACCCGTTTTTTGAGGTTGAGGGCAGCTTCTTAATCTCAAAAGACTACGATTTTCCGCATGACATTATCGGAAATTCTTCCGTGTTCCGTTTTGAGGTTGGCAAGCATCCAGAAATCATCGAGCATTTCTATCAGGAAGGTAAAGACATCCGCAAGAGATACAAGAACGAGCAGGCATTCCTTTCTTATGAAATGGACAGAAAGGGCTTGTTAAAGTACTGGCCGAAAGACTGGGTAGTAAGCTTCAAGCGTCAGTGTCTGCACAAATTTCCGCTCTGCTGGTTCAAGGTTCCGCGCGACCCGGAAGAAGCAAAGATTCTTATTTTCCACGGGAAGCCGACTCCGGAAGAGGCTTACAAGGGTTATTTCGGGAAGCTCGGGTTCCGGTATATTAAGCCGACGAAGTGGCTGGATAAGTATTGGGGCTAGCGGTGGTTTGCGCCCCCTCTTGCCATATAAATTTATTTATAGTTTAATATTATTACTGAGGCAGAGCCTCTAGTTCTTAAGAAAGCGAATTACATATTTTTGAGTAATCCAAATATTAAACTAGCCAAATTTGCCGGATTCTGCTACGGGGTAAAAAGAGCCGTAGAGACCGCAAAAAAACTCAAAGAAGAAAATCCTGACAAGAATGTCTACATCTTAGGTGAATTGATTCACAATACGGATGTTATTAACGAGTTGGAAAATTTAGGGATTAAAACGATTTACGAGCTTCCTGAAAAAGGAGACGGAATCTGTATTGTAAGGAGCCATGGCGCTTCACCTCAAGTCTTTGAGCAAATCAAAAAAGCCGGATTTGAAGTTGTTGACCTGACTTGCCCTGACGTTAAGAAGGTTCAGCAGCGCGCAATTGAGCTTGCTCAAAACGATTACTTTGTTGTGATTGTTGGAAAACCAAACCATCCGGAAGTCATGGCAATCAAGGCTAATGCGGATTTGTACTCGGACAAGGTCGTTGTTGCAACAACTATCGAGGAGCTTGAGCCTTACGAGGCTCAAATTAAGTCGCACCGCAATGTTGGTGTTGTTGTGCAGACAACCCAGATGGTTTCGTCTTTAAATTTGATTGTGAGCCACCTTAATACGCTTGCAAAAGAACTTTTAATCTACAACACAATCTGCCAGTCAACAGCAATGCGTCAGAAGGAAGCAAAAGAGCTTGCTAAAGAAAGCGATTTGATGGTGGTGGTGGGTTCAAGAAAGAGTGCCAACACAAGCCATCTTGCAGAGATTCTGAAAGGTTGCACCAAAACGGTTCACATTGAAAACGACAGTGAACTTAACAAAGAATTATTAATAGGGGTTGAATCAATCGGGGTCACAGCCGGTGCGTCAACGCCACAATCGATAATAGATAAAGTTATAACGAAAATAAAAGGAGTGGGTTGACACCTCACCCCGGCCCTCTCCTCAAGGAGAGGGGGAATGTACAAAAAAGGAGACAATTAATTATGACAACTACAGAAATTCGTGACGAATTTGAAATGCTGTTAGAAGAAAGCTTTGCTAAAACTAACACAGTGGCTGATATCGTAGAAGGTACAGTTATCAAGAAAGAATCAGACGGTTATCTTGTAAGCGTTAAAGGCGCTAAAATGGAAGCCTACCTTCCAAACAGAGAACTTTCAAGCGACATTACCGAGCTTGAAGTTGGTGATACAAGAGAATTTTATGTATTGAAAGAAGAAAACAACGACGATGCTATGCAGCTCTCATTGAAGAGAATCGCATTTGCTCAGGCATGGGCACAGCTTAACGACGCTAAGATTCAGGGCGATACAATCCTTGCTAAGGTTGTTTCAACTGTTAAAGGCGGCGTTCTTGTTGACGTTGCAGACCTAAAGGGCTTCATCCCTTCTTCTCAACTTAGAACCGGCACTCCGTTCGACGGGCTTATTGATACAAAAATCGAAGTTAAGGTTCTTGAAGCTGATCCTAAGAAAAACAAACTTATCCTTTCTCAAAGACAGGCTGTTGCTGAGCAGAGAGATCAGGTTGTTGACAACGTTCTTTCTTCACTTGAAGAAGATCAGGTTGTTTCAGGTAACGTAGTAAGAATCACTGACTTTGGTGCTTTCGTTGACATCAACGGCATTGACGGCTTGCTTCCTATCTCTGAAATCTCTTGGCAGAGAATCAAGCATCCTTCTGATGTAATCACTCTTGGTGACACAATCGAAGTTAAAATCATTAAGATTGATACAGAACTTAAGAGAATTTCACTTTCACTTAAGAGAATGGGCGAAAACCCTTGGCAGCAAATCGAAGGCCAGTTTGAAGAAGGTCAGGTTGTTAAAGGTACTGTAAACAAAGTGACAACTTTCGGCGCTTTCATTAACATCTTCCCTGGCGTAGAAGCATTGCTTCCTGTTTCAGAAATGTCAGACGAAAACGTTAATCCGTTCAACATGTTCAAAGTGGGTTCAGAAGTTGATGTTCTAATCAAGAAATTCACTCCAAAAGAACACAGAATCGCATTAAGCGTAAAAGATATTCAGAAATAATGAATGAAGGGGGCGAACGAAGTTCGCCCCCTTCTTATTTCTATGACTCCCTCGCCCTACGGGAGAGACCCCGAAGGGGCGAGGTTGGGGTGAGGGGCAATTTAAAACCTTTTCTCCGCCTTTGTATTCGACAAAATAACCGCGCCAATCATAAACGCACACCCCACAAGCTCTTTTATTGTCATCGTCTCACCCAGAATCAACGCTCCACCCAATACCGCAAACACGGATTCCAGGCACATTATTAACGATGCAACAACCGGATTTGTGTATTTCTGCCCGTAAATCTGGAGCGTGTACGCCACACCGCAGGTCAAAACTCCGGCATAAAGAATCGGGACTTTGCACGCAATTATTGAATCGAGGGTCGGGGTTTCAAACAAAACCATGAGCACTGTTGATAGAATCCCGAGCA
>CANAXK010000043.1 GCA_947365485.1 uncultured bacterium | reverse complement strand
AAATATTATACCCTAAAAATACTGCCCTGTTGTTTAATTGATTTGATTATTATAATGATATAAAAAATTAGAATAAAAGAAAGGAGCGTTTTATGTTAGAAGAAAGACCACATCACTGGCTAAAAGTTATCGGGGTAATAATTGCAACATTTTTGGGAGCGTTTTTAGCGTTTTATTTCGCGGTTGATATGACGTTCAACAGAATGTTTAATCCGGATTACCAGATTAGAAAAATGGAAAAGGCGATTAAGCATCAGGAAAGAAGCTTCAACAAGTTCGAAGACAAATTTATGGACAACCCGTTTGAGCCAAAAATGGCGCCGATGCTCGTTAACCTTGTAAGAGAAGCTGACGAGTATAAAGTTATCGTTGATTTGAAACCGCTTGACGGAAACGAAAAGAATGTTAATGTAAAACTTAATGATAACGTTGTTACTGTATCCGGAGAACTTGGTAAAATAGACCGCAGAGGCGAAAAGATTATGAACTTCTCACAGGCTTTCTATCTTGACGAGAAGGTAAATGCAGATAAGATTACAAAAGAGAGAAAAGGTAATAAATATATTATTACACTCCCGTTTGAAGAATAATTTTTTTGGGGTAGGGGTAAAAGAATGGGCTGCGGTGAAACCGCAGCCCATTCTTTTTGACTATTTTTTAATAATCCTTAAACATAGTTCAGGTGACTAATTATCAAATTTTTACTATAGGAAAATAATACTTGTATGAAAAAAGTATTGAGCGTATTAATTTTAATGACATTTATCACATTCCCGGCATGCGCGGAAACAATTCAGGGTAAAGTCTCTGAACAGGGCGCGGGAAATTCAAGCCGGATTGTTGACAAAAAGACCGGCGAAGGAGTCGGAGGCGCAAGAATCGACCTTCCGAAACAACACTACACCACAAAAACTGACCAGAACGGATTCTTTGAACTCGACACCTCGATTAACGGGCCGAGCATCATGTCTGTCAAAAAAGAAAACTACAAACCGTTTTCTATGACAATCAACGAGAAAACAATCGAAGCGCCGATTGTTGTGGGGATTGAAAAATCCAACGCAACAGACCTGGCTCTTGATTCCAACATGTACCACCTTGGTGATGACAGCTTTTCCGACCTGTCTGCAAACGCGGGCGAGTTCAGACTTCAGGCAATCGGGCCTTTTTATTCAAAAAGGTTCACACTTAAGAACCTGAACCTTGCAAAACCAGTTTACCTTGTAATCGGCTCCATTATCGGAATAGACACAGCAATGGCGCGCTCTATGGGGCAGAACAAGATTCCAAACGCTTTTGCTTCGCCTCCGGAGGTTTATTTTAACGGAAACAAGGTGTCTGAAATCCAGCTAAACGGCGACGGACAGAGGATTAAACTTCCTTCTAATCTCATTAAGAAAAATCAGGTTAACGAGATTACAATCAAGACCGGCAGAAATCTTATGCAGACAGCGTATATCGACTACGATGATATCGAGTTTATGAACCTCATAATCGAAAACGGCGATTAGAATTAGTAAGTAATTTTACCAAGCACAACCCTCTTTTCAGCACCCGTGCAGGAAGGAAGGTTGTTTGGTATGTTGTAGAAATTGCAGTACCCGAGAAGCGCAAACGCCATGACCTCCTTGAAATTATTCGAGATTCCGTAGTCCTCATGGGTCTTGAGCTCTATCCTCTGCGGAAGATAACTCCGCAAAAATTTCATCATTGTTCTGTTGTATGCTCCGCCCCCGCCGATTATCGCGGTGTCCACATGCACATCAGGATAAACAAATCTCTCGTAAGCCTGCGCAATTGTCTTTGCAGTGAGCGCTGTGAGCGTTGCAATGATGTCCTTTGGCTCCGGAGGCGCGGTTTTTAGTATATTTTCGATGTACTTTGTCGAAAAATATTCGCGTCCGGTGGTTTTTGGCGGGTTTAGAAAATAGTACTCGTCCTGCAAAAGACAGTCCAGCCAGCTTTCGCAAATATTGCCCTCATGCGCGATTTCTCCGTCTTTGTCGTATTTTTGTCCGAAGAATTTTTGCACGCAGTAATCAATCATGATGTTTCCGCAGCCCGTGTCAAACCCGAAAGTCTCGCAATCGTCTGATATTACTGTGACATTGGAAATCCCGCCAATATTCTGGACAAGCGCGTTATTAAACCATTTTTCGTCTGCAAAACACACAAGCGGCGCACCCTGACCTCCGTAGGCAATGTCTTTTTCGCGGAAATTTGACACAACAGGGCAGCCTGTCTCTTTTGCGATAACAGCGCTTTCTCCGATTTGGAGCGTGCTCTTTAGGCTTATGTTATCAAGCTTTTCGTCAAACGGGTAATGATAAACCGTCTGGCCATGGCTTGCAATCAAATCCGGCTTGCCGAACTCGCTTATGAGTGTGTTTGCTGCGTCGGCAAAGCATTTTCCCACAGCGAAATTGAGCTGGCAGAGTTCTTTTATGTTGATGTCTCCGCGAAACGCTGCAAAAATCTTTGCTCTAATGTGTTCAGGATATGCGTGGTTTATGCCATGAATAAGTTTTACGGACATGTCCGGCATGACTTCGCACAGACCTGCGTCTATTGAGTCGCAGGACGTGCCTGACATGAGTCCGATTATTAGTTTTGATTCCAGCTCTTGCATAGGATAAGTATAGCACAATGGTTGAAGACTTGTGTTATAATTATCCCATGCAAGAAATAACTGTTGGAAAAACCTACAAACACTACAAAGGCAACATCTACAAAATTATTGCAATCGCCAAACATTCTGAAACAGAAGAAGAACTCGTTGTCTATCAAAACATTGAAAAAGGCGATATCTGGGCACGTCCGATTTCCATGTGGAACGAAGAAGTAAACGGAGTTTTGAGGTTTGCACTTATATGATGACAAGAGAAGTAAGAGAGTGGCTGCAAAAAGTCGAACGCAGACAGTATTCTTATGAAGACGCGATGCACGAGTTTATGAGATTCTCGTCTTATCTCACGCGCGAAGAGATGAAGATGATTAAATCAAAAATAGAAGATTCTTGTCGTAACATGTCTTAATAAAAACCCTTTTTTGCGCAATTTTTTGGATAAAATATACTTTATATTCATGTAGTAGGTTTTATAAAGGTCAAATTGTGTCAATAGGTTATGATTACAGCACGAATAATCCTTTCTATTCTAGAAATAATATCTATTTCAGGAACTCTTCCTCTGCTTCAAATATCATCAAAAAACCGATTGAAAAGGTGGAAAATGTCATCAATAATGCTGTTGACACCTTTGTGAAAAAAGACACGGAAAAAGACGAGAAAAAGAAAACCCACAAAACAGCGATTACAGTAGGAAGCAGCGTACTTGTTCTCTCTGCCCTTGTTGCAATATTTAACCCGAAATTCTCCGGAAAACTTCTGGACAAGTTGAAGACAATGTCACACAAGGCTGAAACAAAAGCGAAAACCAATAATTCTGCAAAAAGCAAGCTCTATCAGGCAGGCCAAAAAGTCTTGAACCAGAGCGTTAAGTTTCTGGAATTTACAAACAACCTCAACTCAGCAAAAGACGAAGGGTTTAAGTGGTTTTGTACAGATAGCGTATTCCGCAAAGTCATGAAAAAACCGCATGAGGCAATCACAAACTGGTTTGACTCAATAAGCAAACACACAGTTCATTTGAAGTACAAACGCGTGTCTTCAAACATGAACAATCTTGAAAACCTTATCAGACAGTATAAATCCAAACTTCCGGAAGGCAAGGCACGCGAGCTTGAACTCCAACTTGGTGAGATAAAGAAGACAAGAGAATACTTCTCATCCCCTAAAATAAACGAACGACTCAAGACCCAGGAAGAAGTCATGGCGAACCTTGAAGATTCGTTTATGAAAAAATGGAAATCATACGTCAAAGGCTACAGAGACAAGGGCACTAAGAGCACAGAACATTTCAAAAATAACATGTCTTTCTGGGCAGAAGATATTATGATGCCTGAAAGGAACAGACTCCAATCAGACGGACAAAAGGTCGTGGAATCGCTCATGGGCGACGGGAAAACAACGCGCGGCAAATACAACGAGATATATGACATGCTGCTTCCTTACCTTGACAAAGAAGAAAAAACAGTGCTCGAAAGCAGTATCAAACAGGCTGGCAAAAAACTTAAGAAGGCTAATTTCAGTGAATGCGTCGAGTACTTTGACAAAAAACGCGACCTGATTCTGGGAAGCGCACCGACCGATATTGTTACAGCAGCAGTCGGAATAATTCTGGGTGGGGTTGCAGTCGGGACCGCCAACTCCAAAGAAGAGCGCGTATCAAGACTCCTTACAGTCGGAATGCCTGCTGTTGCAGGTATCGGAACCTCCATGGCGCTAACCGCTATGCTCTTCTCCGGTGTGAAAGGCATGGTCTACGGCTCTCTTGCAGGGGTAGGATTCAGTTTACTTGGAAGCAAAACAGATAAAATATTTAACCCAAAACCAGCTAGCGAGCAGCTTATCGCTCAATCAGAGGTAGCAAAAAAGGAGGCAGTGAATGCTTAACGTAATTTTTCAACAATTTCAAGAACTCTTGTTCTCAATGTTTCGTAATCCTTGCTATTGTCGATTAGAAAATCCCAATCCTGAATATTATCCAAATCAACTTCAGTAACGTCGTTTTCACACATGAGCTTCCCTCCGCGGGCTTCTCTCACTTCACGCGAAGCCTCAACCCTTATTGATATTGCGCCCGCCTGCTTGAAAACTTCGTACTCGTGCTTCATTCTGACATCAGTTACAACAAGATTCCCCTCAAGCGCGATAATCTTTTCAAGCCAGTAATCCTGGCTCTGCGCACGACCCCAATTCCCGAGCCGGATTAAACCTTCGCGGTGCTCATTTTTGTTGGCCTCGATTTGTTCGTAAGTCAGGTTGTGCTGCCTGCCGTATTCAAGCTTGATGATGTCGCCCATGGCGCAGCGCTTATAATCCGGCATCTCCTGCATGAGTATTTTTGCTGCAGTGTCTTTGCCTGAATATTGTTTTCCGGAAAAAATTATTATCTTGTCTGCCATAATTCCAATTTATCATAAAATTTTTTGGAGTTATACTAAGAGTATGAAGATTAGAGATTTGATATGTGCAACGGGCGCAAAAGTATTAAAAGAAGTTGACGAAGATTTGGACGTGCGTATCTCAACAGACACGCGCACAATTGAGCCGGGTGATTTTTATCTGCCTCTAAAGGGCGCCTCTTTCGATGGCGAAAAGTTTATCAATCAGGCACTTGAAAAAGGAGCAGTCGGGGCTTTCTGCACCGGAGGAGCCGGAACTTTGCAGGTCGAAGATACATTAAAAGCTTATCTCGAGCTTGCAAATTTTAGGCGAAACAAACTTGATTTTACAGTTGTTGCAATAACCGGAAGTTCAGGAAAGACAACCACCAAGGAGCTTGTTGCCTCCACTCTTTCTGAAAAATTCAAGACATTCAAGACCCCTCTGAATCACAACAACGAAATCGGGTTCTGCCAGACAATTTTTGAGGCGCCTGATGACACAGAAGTTCTTGTGCTTGAGATGGGCATGCGCGGTCTGGGCGAGATTGAGCTTCTTTCAAAATACGCGGAGCCTGATATTACAATCATATCAAACGTGGGAACCGCGCACATCGGGCGTTTGGGTTCGCGCGAAAATATCGCAAAAGCAAAGTGCGAGATTGTTAAGCACCAGCGCGGGAATGTTTTTATTGCGCATGATGACGAATTAATCAGGAGCACGGTTGAATTTGGCGGAGAGAAGATTTTCTATTCACTAAAAGATGTGAAGATTCTGGAGAAATCAGCGCACTATTCTAAGTTTGAATACAGAGGAAATGTTTACGAGCTGAATGTTGGCGGGGATTACAACATAGAAAACGCACTTTCTGCGATTAACACCGGATTAGAGCTCGGTATGGTGGTAAATGAAATTCAAGCCGGGCTAAAAAACTACGCACCAATAGAAAAGCGTTGGGAGGCTGTGGAAGCTGGCGGGTTTGAGGTTATAAACGACAGTTACAATGCAAATCCTGAATCCATGCGTGCGTTTGTTGACACGATTTTTGAGCTTTATGATGATTACGTAATTGTTCTTGGTGACATGGGCGAGCTTGGAGAAAACGAGGTTAAGTATCACAGGGAGTTAGGGGAGTACATTAATTCACACAGGAATCTTAAGTCTGGTGCGCTTATTCTCTCTGTGGGCGAGCTTTCTAAACATATTACAGATGGGATTAAAAATTGCAGGTCTCATCATTTTTCAAATCTTGAAGAAGCTTCCGGGTTTATAAAGAAAAATATCGGATACAGAACAAAGATTTTTCTGAAAGCTTCGCGCAGCATGAAATTTGAGCGGCTAATAGAATTGCTGGTTTAGGGTAAAAATTACAACAGCTCAGGTTTGTCAATACATTTTGTGGATAAAAAAAGGTTAACTTTTGTAAATTTATATTTTCCCCATTAGTCATGGGGAGCATGGTCTATTGTAAAAATTTTTACGAAATTCTTTACTTGATAAAAAGATAGGAAAATTATACTATATACACATACCTGAAAGGAGTGATGGCTACAAGACTTGGGACGGAAGAGAAATAGAAAACTTTTGGAAAATTTTTTTAAAAACAAATCAATATGAAAAAGAGGAGAAACATTTACCTGAAAACAAATTTTTTGAAATTAATCACAAATCATATTTGGATAGAATATGAGAACAAGTAATTTTGGGGTAGGAGATTATTGGGTTAAAAAGTGACTTTCTGTTTAGGCAGAAAGTCTATTTTTATGTGAAAAATTAAATAATTAATTTTTTGTTTATTTTTTAAGGTTTTCTTGAAAACAGTGTTTTAATAAAAATACAGGAGAATATAAACCACAAATAATTTAGAAAGGATATAAATATGGCAAAGACAATTGGTATTGACTTAGGTACAACAAACTCAGTAGTTGCGGTTATGGAAGGCGGTAAGCCGACAGTTATCGCTAACGCAGAAGGTATGAGAACAACCCCTTCTATCGTAGGGTTTTCAAAAACAGGTGAAAGATTAGTAGGTCAGCTTGCAAAACGTCAGGCAATCCTCAACCCTGATAAAACAATCGCTTCAATCAAAAGACACATGGGCGAAGACTACAAAAAGAACATTGACGGAAAAGATTATACTCCGCAAGAAATCTCTGCAATGATTTTGAGAAAACTTGCAGACGACGCTTCTTCATACTTGGGTGAAAAAGTTACATCAGCAGTAATCACTGTTCCTGCTTACTTCAACGACGCGCAGAGACAGGCAACAAAAGACGCTGGTAAAATCGCAGGTCTTGACGTTCTACGTATCGTAAACGAACCGACAGCAGCAGCTCTTGCTTACGGTTTGGAAAAAGACAAGCCTGAAAAAGTTCTTGTATTCGACTTAGGTGGTGGTACATTCGACGTATCTATTCTTGAAATCGGCGACGGCGTTCATGAAGTTCTTTCAACATCAGGTGATACACATTTAGGTGGTGACGACTTTGATATCAAAATTATTGACTGGATTTGTGCAGAGTTCAAAAAACAGGAAGGCATGGACTTAACTAACGATAAACAAGCAATGCAACGTATTAAAGAAGCTGCTGAAAAAGCTAAATGTGAATTGTCTTCAGTTGTGGAAACTTCTATCAACCTTCCTTACATTACGGCTGACGCTAACGGCCCTAAACACTTGGAACTTTCTTTGACAAGAGCAAAATTTGAAGAACTTTCACACGACTTGTTGGAAAGATGTAAAAAACCGGTTGAGCAGGCTTTGTCAGACGCTGGTTTGAGCAAAAACGAAGTTGACGAAGTAGTACTTGTTGGTGGTTCAACTCGTATCCCTGCAGTTCAACAACTTGTTAAAGATTATACTGGTAAAGAACCTAACCAATCAGTTAACCCTGATGAAGTTGTAGCGATTGGTGCTGCTGTTCAGGCTGGTGTTCTTGCCGGTGAAGTTAAGGACATCGTACTTCTTGACGTTACTCCGTTAACACTTGGTATTGAAACTTTGGGCGGTGTTATGACAGCGCTTGTTCCTCGTAACACAACAATCCCTGTTTCAAAATCACAGGTGTTCTCAACAGCAGAAAACAACCAGACAGCGGTTGATATTAACGTGCTTCAGGGTGAAAGACCAATGGCTACGGATAACAAATCTTTAGGTATGTTCAGGCTTGAAGGTATTGCGCCTGCAATGCGCGGTGTGCCTCAAATCGAAGTAACATTTGACATTGATGCAAACGGTATTGTTAACGTTTCTGCAAAAGACAAGGCTACTAACAAGGAACAGAAGATTACAATCACAAACTCTTCCAACTTGTCTGAGCAGGACATCGACAAGATGGTTAAGGAAGCAGAGGCTAACGCGTCTGAAGATAAGAAGAAAAAAGAAGAAGCAGAAATCAAAAACAACGCTAATTCTTTGATTACTTCTTCTGAAAGAATCGTAAAGGATTTTGAAGGCAAGATTTCTGAAGAAGACGTTAAGAAATTAACAGAGCACAGAGAAGCGCTTCAAAAGGCTTTGGACGAAAACAAATCTGCTGACGAGTTGAAGAAATTGTCAGAAGAGTTGCAGCAGACAATGTTTGCAATCTCACAAAAGGCTTACGAGGCTGTTCAAAAAGAGGGCGGCGAAGCACAGAGTGAAGCAAATAGTGAAGGCGCAGCATCAGAAGACAAGAAAGACGACGATGTAATTGACGCAGAATTTACTAAAGAGTAGTGCAAAATGCACAGAGAAACCAAACAGCAGCGGCGTAGCCGCTGCTGTTTGGTTTTTACATTTCCTCAACACTTTTCTCTATATAAATCGCGTCATCTTCTATCCTTATGTCTAAAAAATCAGTGTCTGCATTAATATTCATTAATTTTAAAAAACTCTCCGGAATCTCTAATGCCCAATTCTGACCGTCAATCTTAACCAGCTTTTTCTCTAACATTTTTGCCTCCTTTACATTTTTATCATTATAAAGATAAATATATTTTTATAATGATAATATCTTAACAATTTATCCTTATGTTGTCAAGATTATTAATCTATCAGTATAATTATCACATAGAGGATAAAATGAATTCTAAAGAACAGATAAAAATATTGATGGTAAAAGAGGGGTTGACTGCTAAGAAGTTAGCAGAAATGTTGTCTGCAAAGACCGGTCAGGAGTATACCCAACAAAAAATTCAGCACAGAATATTTGCAAGCTCGTTTAGGTATGATGAAGTAAAGACGATTGCAGAGATGTTGGGATACAAAATTAGCATTGAAAAAATTTAGTGCAGCCTAAAACGGATTGGCGCATTTGCCAACCCTTTTATTCTTTATTTAGCATTCAGCTAAATTTCAGGTTTTTGGAACCCTTCTGGCAGTTCTTTTTCGACCAGAGCGGAAAATTCGCTAAGAGTTAGCCCTAGAGCAAAAACGATTTTGAACACCGTTGTTATGTATGCTTTAATCTTTCCCCGCTCAATCATGTAGAGAGTTGTTTTTGAAATATCGTTTTCGTAGCAGAAAATGGTGAACTTTAGATTTCTGCGCTTCCTCTCTTTTTTAATCACTCTGCCAATAGCCTTTTGCATCGTTTCTTCGTAAGATTCTTGCATAAGTTTAATCATAGTTTAGAAAAATGTTTCGTATGTCTGAAACATTCAGGAGTACCCTATCATGCCTAAAAGGATTGCTTTAATCGACTTGGATGGTGTATTGAATAACTACCATGGCGATTACAATAAAAACAAAATCCCTGCTATACGCAAGGGTGCGAAGGAATTTTTGGAAAAAGTTTCCGAAGATTATGTTATAGAGATTTTTACAGTAAGAGATCAAGAACTAACTCGCAGTTGGCTTGAGGAAAACGGACTTTCAATATTTGTGTCTGATATCACACGCGTTAAGAATGCATTTGCAAGCTTGATTGTCGATGATAGGGCAATAAGATTTGAAGGCGATTTTGAAAAAACACTCAAGGATGTAAAGAATTTCAAACCTTTCTGGGAAAAGTAGTTTGAGGCTGCTTGATATTTAAATGTTTTTTTGTTTTAATAAGTTTATTGACAATCAAATATGCCGATGTGATGGCTGAAGCGGGAGTGCAGAAAACATTCTGCGCAATAGGTACCAGACTGACAGGGCGAAAATATGTGGGGCAATTGGTAATAAATCCAGCGTAATAAAGACATGAACCAATTCCATCACATAAACAAAGATTTAAAAAATTGACAATTAAATATGCCGATGTGATGGAATTGGTAGACGTGCCAGACTCAAAATCTGGT
>CANAXK010000042.1 GCA_947365485.1 uncultured bacterium | reverse complement strand
ACTGCCATCTGGAGTCACACCTTTGATTTGCTTGCTGATATCGCTTCTGTCAAGCGGCTTAAGCCGTACTTCCGGTGTTCCTGAAAACTCGCTTATGCCTGTTCCGGGTTTGTAGATAGGTGAAACCTGCTCCCTGAAACCAGGCAGGGAGCAGACTGTCTCACCACCGTCAACAGGACACATTGCATAAGAAGGTAAGGCGAATAGAATGGCTGATAATATTAAAAACTTTTTCATAAAGAACTCCTTTTTTCTTTTATATTGTAAGAGGATTAATTTCAATAACATTGGTATGAGGCATTAGTTATATCGGGCTATATTTTTGCTGTTCAGATTTGAATTCGACTATTTGAAGGATTAAATCCAAAAGAATATGATGATAATATAATAGAGGGATTTGGAGGAACCTTAAGTGTACGCCTATCAGCAGCAAAAAACAGAACCAAGAAGACTTCACGTCGTACCTGATAGAAAGGTTGTAAGACGTGTTTCAAAAAAACGCGTTGCAAAAAAGAAAACTAGCTTTAACCTGTTTCGCCAGGTGATTGTGCTCTCTTTTCTTGCTGTGATTATGTACTTTGTGTTCCCACTATCTTTTAATCGGATGATTCATCAGGTGTTTACTCCGGATAACGTTCAAGCAAGTGTTGAACCGGCAAAAGGTCTGGCACAAAAACATTACAGAAAACCTGTTGCTGCGGATTTGTACGCAATGGCAAACCCTGTGACAAACTATTTGAGCAATGACCTGTTTAATAACAGATTGATGCTCACGCCTACTATCCAGAAAACCCATAGTGAAGTTACTACAATGTACCATACAAACGAAATGGGCGGTTTGAAGAGCCAACTCAAGGCCTTGATGGCACAGTACCCGACAATCAAACCTTCTGTTTATGTTTGGGAATACGAAAACGGACAGTACGTCGATATTAATGCTGACAGCATGTACTCTGCTGCAAGCATTATCAAGCTTCCTGTGCTTGTTCGTTTGTTTAAATCTATTGAAGCAAATCAGATGACAATCTACGATGAGATGACTCTCACTGATTACTACAAATCATCAGGCTCCGGAAATCTGCAATACGCTCAAACCGGCAGAAAATATTCACTGGATTCTCTTGCAAAAACAATGATTCAGGATTCTGACAACACTTCAACAAATATGATTATGGCAAAGATGGGCGGCATGGACGATGTCAATATCGGGCTAAGAGATTGGGGAATCTCAACAACTTATGTAAGAACATGGCTCCCTGATTTGACCGGAACAAACAAAACAACTGCAAAAGATATCGCTAAGATTCTTTATAACCTCGATAATCCGGGGTTCCTGAATATTAATTCAAGAGAATATATTATTGATTACCTAAGCCATGTTAAAAACAACAGGCTTATCGCAGCAGGGTTGGACGAAGGCGCTCTGTTTATCCACAAAACAGGCGATATTGGAACAATGCTTGGGGATGCTGGTATTGTGTACGCACAAAACGGCAAGAAATACATTGTTGTTATTCTTGCAAACCGCCCTCATAACGCACCTCAGGGAAAAGATTTTATTGTAAAAGCATCCAGTCTCATATATAAGTCAATCGTCGGATAGAATTATCCAGAATCCTCGCCCTCTTCTTTTAAGAAGAGGGCGTTGTGTTTAGAATGTGTACTTCACACCCACATAAGCAGCCGGAGAAAATGTTCCCCAGCTCTTTGCTTGTGTGTTGTAGCTCTTGCTGACTTCGCCCTCTACGTAACAGTTGAGCTTCGGTGTTACGTTAATTCCGGCTCCGGTCAGCGAGGACGGGGTGAGGGATTTGAGACCGCCTTTGAACTTTATTGTTGCTCCGGCGATTTCGTAAATGTTGATTTTCCCGATGTTGGTTGAGTATTTAGCGGCAAGCCTTGTTGTCATGCTGTTTCCGGTGTCTTCAAGCTGAACCCTTGTTCTTGATTCAAGAGCCATATCCTTGACTTTCGGGGTGGTGTACTTAAATTCCGCAAACCCGCCTTTTGAATCCTTGTTCGCGCGGAATGCAACCATGCCCTCATAGCTCCCTGATGGGGTGCTGTATTTGATTCCTCCGCCCAGATAGTCGCCTATGCTCCCGTCGCGCAAGGATATCGAGGCTTCGTTTTTTACGAAAAATGATTTATTTGACGGCATAAATATCCCCCTTGTATATATAAAGTCTTCGGGCAGAAAATAATTGCCTTTCTGTGAAAAATTTCGTACAATAATCGTACAACAATTTCCATATTTGTGGTATGATTATTAATATATAACGCTGTGGAGTGGATAGTTGATTAATCTATCAGGTTTATATAAAAACTTAATAATCTTTGCAATGGTGTTGGGAGCTTTATCAACCCCTTATTGTGCTTGCCTTGCAGAAGAAAGCGAAGAAGAACTTGATTACATTGAAGAATCTTCTTACGACAGCAATACAGCGTATATTAACGATATTGAGATTCTGGGCTCTAATATCATTAAGCCTGACTACATCCTCTCAAAAATGTCACTGAAAAAGGGTGATTTGTATGACAAAGACCAAATGCAGCAGGACTTGAAGACAATCTACAGACTCGGATATTTTACAGAAAGAATGAAGGCGATTCCGGTTAAAAACTCAAACGGAACGATTTCTCTCAAGATTATTCTGGAGGAAAATATTCCTGTAACAGACTTTACGATAGAAGGTAACACTGTTGTTTCGGGTGACGAGATTATGCAGTATCTGCTTCCTCTAAAAGGCAAGCCGCAAAACATCACCGCAATTAACGAAGCAATGGAAAAGATTAATAATTGCTATTATTCTAAGGGTTATATTCTATCCAAAATCGATTCAATTTACGATGATCCAGATGGGACTTTAAACCTTAGTATTACAGAAGGTAAGATTAACAAGATTCTGATTACCGGAAACGAAAAAACTAAGGGCTATGTTGTTGAACGTAATATTATGACCGAACCGGGTACTGTTTATAACGAAAACCAGGTTAAACAGGATTTGGTTAGACTGTATTCAACACAGGCGTTTAAGGATGTAAACAGAACGATTGAAGTATCAGAGGACGATCCGGATAAGTTTGATATCACAATTGAACTAAAAGAACAGAGAACCGCTTCTGTTTCAGTGGGCGGCGGTCTGGATTCTGCAACCGGTGCGTTTGGCTCTGTTGGTATCTCAGATAACAACTTTAGAGGAATGAACCAGAGGGTGTCTCTTACAGGTCTGGTTGGTTCCGGTATCCTGATGAGCGACTCTTCAATCAAGAACCACATGAACTATCAGGCTGAATTGAGCTTTTTTGAGCCTCATTTTCTGAATGCTGACAATTCTTTGATGAGCAAAATCTATTTCAGAGACTTGGGAAGCTATCAGATTCCGCTAGCAGTTGAGCGCAGAATCGGTATTGAGGGTACTGTGGCTCACAGGCTCAAATACAACCGTCATCTGTCAACAACATTAACCGGCGGCGTTGAATATATTAACCTTGATGAAGGTGATATAGCAGGCATAAGCTCTATGTACAGGCTGCACAACCTTAATATTGCAGACCGTGCTAAGCAGCTTGAAGGTGGCTTGTTCCTGAGAATAGCTCCGGGGTTGGCTTACGATTCCAGAGACTCTGTTGTTAACCCGCGCCATGGTGCTCTTGCTTCTGTTAGATATGAAGAAGCTTTCGGGATGGACGGATTTGGTAAAACAAACGGGCGCTTAACAGCAATGGCTAAAAAATATATTCCAATCGCCAAAAAGTCTTCTTTGACCTTTACCGGCCGTGGCGGTTTGAAGGCGCATGGCTCAGACATGCCTGAAGTTATGGCTTATCGTCTTGGCGGACCTTATACAATTAGAGGTTACAAGGTTAACGGGGTTGGTACAGGTACATCGTTCATTATGGGTTCAGCAGAGCTTGCAACTCCGATCCCGTTTGTTGACAGGCTCAAGGTTAACTTCTTGCAGAATTTGAGAATAACTTTCTGGGTTGATGCAGGGCGTGTGTTTGACCCTACTATTTCTAGTACATTATATGACAGACCGATTCATGCAATCACTGCCGGTATTGGTTTGAAGATAAATATGCCGGGGGTTGGTCCGCTGTCTGTTGACTACGGCTTCCCGCTTACAAACCCTGGCCCGAACGGTTCGCCTAACGGATACTTCACGTTTGGTGCAGGCGATATGATGTACTAATAAAAAAGTATTGTATAATGATATTATAAATATTAGGAGGTTTTGTATGAAAAAATTTAAATTAGGGCTTGTTGTACTTATGCTTGCTGCTGTGACAGGTATTGCTAATGCAGGCGGAGTTGGTTATATTGACTATGCAAAAGTAATTGCAAACTACGATTACGCAAAACAGGTTACAAAAGAAGTTGACGCAAAAGGACTTGAAATGCAGCAATTTCTTGTTGATAAAGAAAAAGAATACAAATCTTTGGATACACCTTTGAAGAAACAGACTTTTGAAGAAAAAGTTGCACAGGAATTTAAGGCAAAAGAAACAGCTTATGTTACTTTGAAAAACAAAAGAGAACAGGAAGTTTATACAAAGATTAAAGACGCTGCAAAAGCTGTAATGGTTGAACAAAAACTCGATGCGATTATGGATCAAAGAGGTGTTTTTGTCGGCGGTGTTGATATTACCGATATTGTAATTGCAAAACTAAAGGGCGTTAAAAAATAATGAACTTTGTAGACCTGATTGAAAAGAAAAAACAGGGACTTCGCCATACCAGAGACGAGATTTGCTACATTGTTAATTCAATTATGAGCGAGTCTGCAAACGATTCTCAAATCTCGGCATGGCTTATGGCTGTTTGCTTCAAAGGCCTGAACGAGGATGAGACCGCGTTTTTTACCGAAGCTCTCGCTTCCTCCGGTGACACCATTGACTTTGGCGAGCTGAAAAACTCTGTTGTGGATAAACACTCAACAGGCGGTGTGGGAGATAATGTTACTATAACCCTTATACCGCTGCTTGCTGCAGCCGGAATCCCTGTGGCAAAGCTTGCAGACAGAGGACTCGGGCACGCAGCCGGAACTGTTGACAAACTCGAAGCAATCCCGGGGTTTAATACAAACCTTACAACACAGGCTATTGTAAATCAGGTAAGTAGTATTAATGCAGTAATTGCTTCGCAGGACAAGAATCTTGCGCCTGCTGATAAAAAGCTGCATTCTCTTAGAAATCAGACTGCAACGGTTGATAATGACGCGCTTATAGCCTCTTCTATTATCTCTAAAAAACTGGCATCAGGCACAAGTACAATAATTATTGATGTAAAGTATGGCTCGGGCGCGTTTATGAAAACAGCAGAAGACGCTGTGAATCTTTCAAGACTTATAGTGAATATCGGTAAGCAGCTTGGAAAGAAGATTACAGCTGTTGTGACTTCAATGGAAGAGCCACTCGGGCGCGCTATCGGGAATACGCTTGAAATAATTGAGGCAATAGAATTTTTGAAGGGGAATATAAAAACAGGTGATTTGGCAGAATTAACCTACTCTTTTGCTGCGATAATTCTTCAAAACCTTGACATGTATGAAAATACAACCTCGGCAGTAAACTACCTTCGAGCTCTTGTAGAGTCCGGAAAAGCGCTTGAAAAATTCCGTGAACTAATCAGGGCGCAGGGCGGTAATCCGGATGTTATTGACGATTACGACAGGTTTGAGCTTCCGTGTTTCAAGATTGAGTGCGAAGCCAAGAAGAACGGCTATGTGCATAATATAAACGCGTACAATATTGCACACGCAGCTTCTTTGCTCGGCGCCAGCAGGGATAAATACAGCAACACAATTGATTACAGTGTCGGGATTTATCTCAACAAGAAAAGCGGAGAGTACGTTAAAAAGGGCGAGACTTTGTATACAATTTACTCAAACTGCGAGGAAAGCACAAAGGCTGCGCAGAGATTTTGCGACGAGGCTTTTATCATAAGTGAAAGTAAGCCTGCGCACAAAAGTTTGTTATACGAAATTATTAGAAATGACGAGGATGACGATGTTTAATAAAAAGATGCAATATGTTATAAAATCAGTTCCGACAGACAATAAGCAGGCGCTCGAAAATCTGCTTAACGAGATGTCAGAAGCCGGATGGGATTTGTACACTATGCACGAAGTTGAAACAAGCTCGTCTTATGATTTCAATTGTATTTTTATGCGTGAAAAGCAGGAAGAAGACGCTACTGATTTGGACGATATCGTTAATATTACAAGCTTTAAGTACCGCATGGAAAAGATGCTCGCTGCGCCTTCAAGCCCTTATGCTTCCTGCAAGGAGATTCAACTAAAGATTTCCAACCAGAAAGACAGAATCAAGAAGATTAAATCCCAGCTTGAGAGTGAAAACCTTTCTCCGGATAGAAAAAATCAGTTAAACAACCAGATGTCAGATGAGTTGAAGCAGCTTGACGTACTTAAGCAGGCGCTTGTAAACGAGATTTCTCCGGAGGCGATGTATTCCACAATTAAAGAAGAAAAGTTTGTCGTGAATCTTTCAGAAGAGATTCTTGAAGTTATTTCTCTTGAGCAGAACGACAACCTGCTTGCAGAGACAGTGAAAATCAGACAAAAACTTACTGATACTCTCGGTTACGTGATTCCGCACATCCATTTTCATAACAGCGATGAGCTTATGCAGAACGAGTTCAATATCAAGATTCATGATATCGAAGTTTTGCGCACCGTTGTCTTCCCGGGCTATATGGCGTTTTACAAGGAAGAGCTAAAAGGGTACAAGGCAGACGGAGACGATATCGAACTCGCTGACGAGATTACCGGAAAAGAGCTCATCTGGATTCAGAAAGACAAGGTCAAAGACTTCTGGATTCAGGGTATGAGCGCTGTTGAGTATATCGGAAAAGCAATTGAGTATGTTTCAATAAAAGAAGTCTCTGATATTATGGACTACAACGACATCAACAAGTACGTGGAAATCGTTCTGGAAAGCAACTCTTTCCTTGTTGATAACATAATACCTGATTTTATTACAGCGTCTGACTTAAAGTATCTTCTGACTTGCTTAATCAGAGAAAGAGTTTCAGTAAAGAACATTATTTATATATTCGAAAAAATCAATGACTACGCAAACGAGCCTACAAAAGAAGATTTGTTGGACAAGGTAAGGCTTGCGCTTTCAAAACATATTGTCAAAGACTTGTCAAAAGACGGCGAGCTTAGTGTAATTGAGCTTTCTGAGGATACTCTGGAAAAAGTTTATTCATTCTTTAAGGATGAGGATGACGCTATTATAAGAATCGACGCGACAGATGTTGAGGCTATAGTTGATAAGATTGAAAAATTTGTTGTGTCTAAAAAAATCGAGACCCCGATTCTTGTTGTTCCTTTGGATTTGCGCCACATGGTGTTTGTAATCCTCTCGGAATTTGTCCAGAATCTGACTGTGCTTGCGAATGAAGAACTCGTTAGTGAGTGCAATATAAAATTCGATGGGAAAATATAGAAAAAAATTTTTTTTGTTCATGCTTTTTATATAGGTAGAAAGTATTAAGCCGAATGACTGGGTGCTGGAGTCAGGAAGTTATACTTATGTACTATGTAAAAATGAAAGGAACAAAAAATGAATGTAGTAGATCCAATTAGAAACAAAGAGTATATTAATGGTGTGAAACGTATCCTTCGTGAGAGCGGCTCGCGTAACCTGCTTCTCTTTTTGATGGGGATTAATACAGGGCTGCGTGTTTCTGACCTGCTGCGCCTGCGGGTTCGGGATGTGAAGAACAAGGAGACCGTTCAGATTAGAGAAAAGAAAACCCGAAAGACCAAGAAGTTTCCAATTCCAAGAGAAATCAGGGTATTTATCAGCGAATATGTTGAGCGCAAACCGCTTTGCCGGTATTTATTCAAGAGCCGCAAATCAAACCGCCCGATATCAAGAATCCAGGCATACAGAATAATTAGAGAGGCGTGTGACGCATTGGGAATAGACCATACCGGAACGCATTCTTTGAGGAAGACATTCGGCTATCATTTTTACAAGCAGACAAAGGATATCGCTCTTTTGCAAAAAATCCTGAATCATTCATCACAGGATATTACACTGAGGTATATTGGTGTAACGCAGGAGATTATTGATGATAATTTAAGGATGTTTAGCCTTTGAGATAAAAGGGTGTATCATTGATACACCCTTTTTTTATTTTACTATTTATTATTTCCCTTCAACAACCGCCTGCGCAGCAGCCAGCTTAGCCTGCGGGATTCTGAATGGTGAACAAGAAGTGTAGTTCAAACCGATTCTGTGGCAGAACTTAACTGAATCAGGGTCTCCGCCGTGCTCGCCGCAAACACCGCCAACAAGTTTTGGATTTACTGCTTTACCTAATGTCATTGACATTTCAACAAGCTTACCAACACCTTTCTGGTCGAGTGTTTCAAACGGGTTAGCAGGAAGGATTTTGTTCTCAACATATCTGTTGAGGAATTTGCCTTCTGCATCGTCACGAGAGAAGCCGAATGTCATCTGGGTTAAGTCGTTTGTACCGAATGAGAAGAATTCTGCGTATTCAGCAACTTCATCAGCTGTTAAAGCTGCACGAGGAATTTCAATCATTGTACCAAACTTGTACTCAACCTTAACGCCTTTTTCAAGCATAACAATTTCTGCAACTTTTTCAAGGATTTCTTTTGCAACCTTAAGCTCGTTAACGTGTCCGATAAGCGGAATCATTACCCAAGGCTTAACGTCAATACCTTCTTTTTTAACGTCACATGCAGCTTCAAAGATTGCTCTTACCTGCATTTCATTGATTTCCGGATAAGTCAAGCCTAAACGGCATCCCCTCAAGCCCATCATTGGGTTAGATTCAGAAAGACTTTCTACGATGTGAAGCATTTCTTCTTTTTCTTTCGCATCTTGATTCAAAGCTTTAAGAGTTGCAACTTCCTTGATTAACTCTTCTTTTGAAGGTAAGAACTCGTGAAGAGGCGGGTCAAGAAGTCTAACTGTCATAGGCTTGTCACCAATTGCCTTGAACATTGCGTAGAAATCTGAATACTGCATAGGAAGAAGCTTGTCTAAAGCTTCTCTACGAGCTTCCGGAGTTCCTGCAATAATCATTTTTTGAACCCAAGGAAGTCTGTCAGGATCCATGAACATGTGTTCTGTTCTACATAGACCAACACCTTCAGCGCCGAATTTCAAAGCGTTTTCAATATCTTTTGGAGTATCAGCGTTAGCTTCAACTTTTAACTGCTTGATGCTGTCAACCCATGAGAAGAACTTGTTCCAGTTTTCGTCGATTTTTGCCTCAACAAGCTTAACGGCACCTGCCATAACAATACCTTTGCCGCCATCAAGAGAGATGATGTCATCTTTTTTGTAAACTGTACCGTCTGCACCTGTTAATGTTTCGTTTGCAAGGTCGATTTTCATATCTTCACAACCTGAAACGCAAGGTTTGCCCATACCTTTTGCAACAACTGCTGCGTGAGATGTAGCACCGCCACGAAGTGTAAGAACACCCTGTGAAACAGCCATACCATGGATGTCATCCGGACAAGTTTCTACACGAACAAGGATAACTTTTTCGCCTGCTTCACCTCTTTGAGCAGCTTCTTCAGTATCGAATACGATTTTACCAACTGCTGCACCAGGAGAAGCGTTTACACCGTGGGCAATCTTTTTAGCTTCTTCCATAGCTTTAGAGTCAAAGCAAGGTAGAAGAATCTGGTTTACGCTATAAGGGTCAACAAGCTGAATAGCGCGTTCTTTTGTGATGATACCTTCTTCACACATTTCAACAGCGATTCTAACAGCAGCTGCTGCAGTTCTCTTACCGTTACGTGTTTGAAGAATGTATAATTTACCTCTTTCGATTGTGAATTCCATATCCTGAACGTCTTTGTAGCCAAGTTCAAGTTTTTTTGCAATATCAACGTATTGCTTGTACAAGTCAGGCATTTCTGTTTCCAATTCTGCAATAGGTTTTGGTGTTCTGATGCCTGCAACAACGTCTTCACCTTGAGCGTTTGTTAAGTATTCACCATAGAATTTGTTTTCGCCTGTAGCAGGGTTACGGGTGAATGAAACACCTGTAGCGCAGTCGTCACCCATGTTTCCGAATACCATTGACTGAACGTTAACCGCAGTACCGAAATTGTGGTCAATTTTGTTCATGTTTCTGTAAGCAACCGCACGAGGAATATTCCAAGAACGGAATACCGCTTCAATAGCTTCTTGAAGCTGAACATAAGGGTCTTGAGGGAATTCTTTTCCTGTAACTTCTTTGATTAAGTTTTTGTAAACAGGAATAAGAGATTTTAAGCCTTCTGCAGAAATTTCTGTATCCTGCTTAACGCCTTCGCGTTCTTTAACTTTTTCTAATTCTGATTCGAAGTATTTTTGTCTAT
>CANAXK010000041.1 GCA_947365485.1 uncultured bacterium | reverse complement strand
AATTGTAACAAATTAGCTCTTGAAAGACTTGTAGTGCAATTATAATATGTTAAAATAGTACTGGAGGTCAGTGCATGAAAAGTTTAACTATTAATAATATACCTTGTCATAAATTTAACTTTTTAGGTAATAAAAGAAAAGAAGCTGATGGTCAAGAGCAAGTTTTGCATAATACAAATTTTAACAAGAATATCCCTGCCGAATTTTATAGGGCATATGCAATGACATCTCCGAGTTTTAAATCAACTACACTTAGTCTTAATAGCATAGATCTTCTATTATCAGATGAAAAACAAGTACCACGTATACGTGTAGACATTGTGAAAAATTCTGATTTTGAGAGTAAACCAGGTTTGTTTGCTCTTTATCATTCAGCTGTTCATGACCAATTACATAATGTATTAAGACAAAATATTGATTTGGAAGATAAGGGCTCTTTTGTTAAAGAGGATAGTCGTCGATTTGACATTTCTTGCCCGGAAGATAAGTTGATTCATACATTAAAAATGATACAGGATAAATTTATAAATATTGACATAAAAAAACAGCATATAGATGAGGCACAAAAACTTGTGCCTGTTGCTTATAGGCTTCATTCTCTGGGGCTTGATGGTCTAAAAAATTATGATGATGTGCCAGAAGATATGTCTCAGCAAGATTATGAAAAAATGATAAATGAAATTTCTTATGAAGATGTAAAAAAATATAATGAGGAGTTATTAGACAATTCTGATATAAAAATTACTCTTTCTGCTAACAGAGAGTTTTATAATAACAATAAGAAAGAAATCTCTTCTTTGTTAGGAAATTTTGTCGGGAAGTAAAAATAGACTCTGTATTATAATCAGGTTTTCAATAATTCTTCATAAGCTGATAAACACTTCATTGCGGTTGATTTTGGGATACATTCAACGCCGAGTGTTTCTGCAATATGTCTTATATTGTATGAGGCTGAAATCATAATTATTTTGGTTTTTGAATACGATTTAAGCGTCTTAATTTGTTCAACAAGCCATTCTCCGGCATATTTTGGCGCATAATCATCTTCCATCTGCAAATCGGTTAGGATAATGTCAAATGGAGTGTCATTGTATTCAAGTACCAAGTCATAAGCTTTTGCGGCACAAGCTGCTGCCAGAATTTCGATATCTTCGCCGAGAATTTCGGCTGCTACGTTGGAGTTGAAATCCCTCCAACCTTTTATGTCATCAACAATCAAAATCTTTTTCATTTCCGAAGCGCCTCTGCACCACCGAGATAAACAAACTCCGGCGCGAATGTTTCGCCGCAGTTGATTACAATAAGCACTCTCAAGCACTTTTCAAGACTGTTTGGAACATCAAGCTCATGAAAACACATCATCGGGACTTCTTTCCACTTGAGGTTAATTCGCGCAAATTTTGCCGGAAATTCAGCGTTCAAATCGTTTGTGAGGGTGAAAATTATGTGAGAAATCATGTCAACTTCAATTTTGTTTTTGCTTACCATCTCGTTAAGCAGCCTCAAAGTCGCCGAACCAATTGCCTCCGGAGTGTTTTCTTCGACAGTGATTGCACCTCTTATTCCTTTTGATATCATATATTCTCCTTTTCGTTTAAATAAAATAAAGCTGCTAAAGTCTGACCTGTGAGCGCCATGCCGGACGCTTCCTGCTCTGTAAGCCAACTGTAAACATCTTTTCTGTTGACCAAAATTCTATCCGCAATTACACCTCCGTCATTTACAGGTGTTTTAACGATTTCGTATTTGTTAATGAATGCAATCGCGATTGTTATTGTCTCAGAAACACATCCCGGCGAGCTTGCAATTTTCCTGCTCTTTATCTCAATCCTGTCTGCAACAAGACCGGCTTCTTCAAGAAGCTCAGCCCGTATTGCGTCTTCAACACTTTCTCCTTCGCGCTCGTCGCCTACAAGCCCTGCCGGAAGCGCAATTGAGTATTGTGCAATTCCTTCTGCCTGCAAAGGCGGACGCTCCTCTTTTAGAAACAGGATTTTATCACCTTCGATTACAGGAAGTATTACGACCACATCTTTTGCGTTTGGTCTGTGCGCGTAAACCCAAGGCTTGCCGCTTTTTGATGGCGTGCTTTTTAGTTGCAAAAACTTTGTATCGTATAGAATTTTACTCATTCTTATTCTCCAAGAAACATGTTGATGTTGACTGTGCTTGCCGGAAGTTTAATACAAAATTCCGTGTAATTCCCCTCCTTGCTTTCAACAGAGAGCTCGCCGCCGTGGGATTTTACTATTTGGAGAGCAAGGTAGAGCCCTAAACCCGTTCCGATTTTGCGGAATTTTTTTGCTGCTGAATAATACTTGTTAAAAATCTTGTTGATGTCTGTTTCGGAAATCCCTTTGCCAAAGTCCTTGACGTGGATAACAATGTACTTTGGAATCTCGCCGATTTTTATTTCAATGGGTGAATTAGGCTCGCCGTAAGAAATCGCGTTCTGGATAAGATTCTTTATAACACGCTTAAGCTGGATTCTGTCAGCAACAACCCTGATATCACGGGTGAGAATAAATTCAAGGCTGTTCTTTGTCTTGGAAGCAATCGGGCGCATTTCCTCAATAATTTCTTCAATAAAGCTCTTGAGCATGATGTTTTCTTTGTAAAGCTTGATTTTCCCGTCTCTTACCTTGTACGTTTCAAGCACAATCTGAACCAAATCCAAAAGCTCTTTGTTTGAGACCTGCATGTTTTTTAAAGCAAGCTCCTGTTTTTCAGATACAGGACCAAAGCTCTCGTTGAGGAAGAGCTCAAGCATATTGGTCTCTGCAATAATCGGCACTTTCAAATCATGGGTAAGCGTTGCAACAAAGTCTTCTTTGAGGCTCTCAAGCTCTTTCTGGTCAGTAACATTCTTAATAATAATAACAAACCGCTTTTTCTTGTCCTCAAGCTTAAGCTCCATTGTGCTTGCCGTAAAGTTTGAAGCACGGTCAGCGTTGATAAAAATTTCGTCTTCAAGCAGGGTTTCAAGCTTTTTGCGCGGGGGTAGCTGAACGTAATCCTCCATGCTTGCGCCCATTAGTTTTTTGCCGTCAATATTGAACCACTCGCTGATTTTTGGAGTTGCTCTTAGGATTTTGTAGTTATCGTCAATGATTACAAGCCCGTCAGAGAGTGAATTAATCACGGCTTCCAGAAATTTGTTCTGCCTGTGGAGTTCGTTTTGATACTCAACAATCATTGTTTCTCTGTCGTTAAGGGTTTCAATCATTCTGTTAAGGCTCTCTGCAAGCTGCTCGGAGTTCGGCAAATCCATTTTTTCGATTTTTTTTGTTAAGTCGCCGTATCTGATTGAGTTGACCGTATTTGTAATCACGCCTAAATAATCGTTAACTTTTGTCCACTTTCTGCCGGTGCGTCTTGCAAAGACAAAAAGAATGATGAGTGTTACAAGGACAAACAGGTTAAGAACATGGATAAAGAAAACCGCGTTTTCATCAAAAATATAACTAAGTACTTCCAAAAGCATGGTCAGGTGGTCCTTTTTTATTTTTTATGGTACAATTATATCAGAAAATCAGGTCTCGGGTAAAGCAGGGTAATTTAAGGGGTAAATTAAGAGTAACGAGGGGTTAATAGTTGGCTTTTATGAAAAAGATTACAGGATTATATTTGGGAGCTCTTTGTTGGTTATCAACAATAGGTGCTTATGCTAACGAAAAATTTGATGTTCTGCCAGACCTTCCTGACCCTCTTGCAGGCGCAGCAGCGCAGGCTTCTTCTGTTTCAACTACAGACACCGCGGTTAATGCTACCCAGCAGGCTATTGGGCATGAGCCAAACCTTGTTTCACTTGTTTTCTCGCTGCTTTTTGTTATCCTGCTTATTTATGCAACTGGTATAATCTATGCAAAGCTTAATAAACTCGGACTTAATACCCTGAAAAAACAGATTGGCGAAAACAACCATGCGCATGTTTCTGTTGTTTCAACCACAGCCCTTGGCAACAACAAAACCCTTCATGTTGTTGAGCTGGACGGAAAAAGAATGCTTATTGGAGCGTCTTCAAGCTCTATCCACCTGATTAAAGACCTCGGCTCTTACCCTCCGGAGGAGATTAAAGAGGGCGAATATTCAAAAATAGAGATTCCTAATATTAGAATCCCCAAAATCGAAATACCAAAGATTGAAATTCCGAACATCGGGTTTTCAAAGATTGTGACAAAAGCCCACAAAAAGTTTGAGGAGTCTCAGGAACAGCCGGAAGAAGCTGATGACGACAAGTTTGAGATTTCTGATATATACGAAGAAGAGAATCCGGACGGGATTATTGATAAGTTATTCCAAACAGCATGTGAAGAAACCCTTCCGCAGCAGGAGGAGCCTGCAAAAGAAGAAAACCTGCACAGCGTTGATCCGGATGAATTTGCGCTTTATAAAAAATATTTAAGCTAAGAAAAGGAGTTCTAATGGCTAAGTGTGTAAAAATTGCGAATAAAACAGTTGGAGACGGATTTCCGTGTTTTATTATTGCTGAAATCGGAATCAATCATAACGGTTCAGTGAGCCTTGCAAAAAAAATGATTGATATTGCTGTAACAACAGGCTGTGATGCGGTGAAATTCCAGAAACGCACAGTTGATGTTGTGTATACAAAAGAAGAACTTGCAAAAGAAAGAAAAAGTGTTTTCGGAACCACTAACGGAGACTTGAAACGCGGTCTGGAGTTTGGAAAAGAAGAGTACAGAGAAATTGACAGCTACTGTAAAGAAAAAGGAATCCTCTGGTTTGCATCCTGTTGGGATGAGGGCGCAGTGGACTTTATTGACCAGTTTGATCCGCCTTGCTACAAGATAGCCTCCGCATCACTTACTGACGATAACCTTTTAAAACACACACGCTCAAAAGGGAAGCCGATTCTGCTTTCAACCGGCATGAGTACAATGGAAGAAATCAGACACGCTGTATCAATTTTAGGTGAAGATAACCTTATCATCTATCACTGCACATCGACTTATCCTTCAAACGCAGAAGAGACAAACCTCCGTGCAATTGAGTCATTCAAAAAAGAGTTTTCATGCCCGATTGGCTACTCCGGACACGAAAGAGGGGTAACACCTTCTGTTCTGGCGGTTGCTCTGGGGGCAAACTCTGTTGAGCGGCATATTACGACTGACAGAACAAACTGGGGCTCTGATCAGGCTGCAAGCCTTGAGATGGCAGGGCTTTATCATATGGTAAGAGACATAAGACAAGTGCCTGACCTTCTTGGTGACGGGATTAAGGTCGTGTATTCAAGAGAATTACCGATTATTGAGAAATTGAGAAGAGTGAAATAGTATGACTTTGAATTTACCCGAAACAATAAAATTCGTTATAACAGATTTTGACGGAATCGTGACAGACAATTGCGTTTATATTGGCGCTGACGGTGATATGACACGCCGGGTTAATTTCAAAGATGTGATGGGGTTTTCTATTCTGAGAAAGAACGGGTACAGAATCGGGATAATATCGGGCGAGAAAAACTCGGCGATTGATATTCTGGCAAAGAAATTCTGCGTAGAAGAAGTTCATCAGGGGATTAGAGTAAAGATTGATGTTCTGAAATCAATTGTTGAAAGATACAATTTGACGGAAGATGAGTTTGTCTACATCGGCGATGACATAAACGATTTGGAGTCGCTCAAATTTGCAAAATACGCAGTTACTGTGCCGGGCGCGGTAGAGAAGGTCAAACAGCTTAAGGGAATACAGATTACAGAGACAAAAAGCGGAGAGGGCGCGTTTAGGGAAGTTGTGGATGCGCTTGTAAGGTAAAAAATGGATAATTTATACACACTATCTGAAATAGCAGACAAAAGGTTTTCTAACGGAGAAGAAATCCCGCAAAATATTATAGACGGAGTGAAGAAAATAACTTCAACCGGCGGATTTATCGGCATGGCACAAATTAACCCGATAGCAGGGAATGTTGAATACAACGCAAAAAAGATTGCAAAGTACATAAAATACGCCTGCAAAATCGGACTCGATATGGTCGTGTTTCCGGAACTCTCGCTTATGGGCTACCCGATTGAAGATACGATTGACAGACACCCGATTATTGTGGAAGAGAATATCAAGTGGCTCAAGGGGCTTGCAAAGATTACGGTTGGCACAACCGCACTTGTCGGGTTTGTGGAGCCGAGAAAAAAAGATGCAGAAGGCAAAAAATACTTTAACTCGGTTGCGATTCTTAAGGGCGGAAAAATCGTGGGGATTGTGAGAAAATCACTCCTTCCGACTTACTCCGAATTCAATGACTACAGATATATTGAACCTTCGCCCGTTGTTGGTGTACAGCCGGCTGAAACACTCGGAGTCTTCGACAAAGGCTGCGAATCCGGCTGCTCAAAGATTTTTGAAAAATACGGGATTTCGATTTGCGAAGACTGCTGGAATAACAAAGAATTTTTTGACAAACACCTCTACGAAAAAGACCCGATAGAAGAACTCGCAGCCGAGAATCCGGAAATCTTTATTAACTGCTCGGCGTCTCCAACACGGGCGAAAAAAGAACAGCTCAAACACAATATGCTGTCATTCATTGCGCACAAGTACAAAACCCCGATTGTTTACGTAAATCAGGTGGGAGCGATTGATAACAGCTCTTTTGACGGCTCTAGCAGAGTGTTTGGCGCGGACGGAGAATTGATTGCTCGTGCAAAATCGTTTGAAGAACAGTTCCTTATCGTCAACCCGACAAAGAAAATCGGGAAGATTTATCCGCTTACAAAAGGGCTGGATAAATCCCTGAACGAACAAAAAGTGTTCACACTCGAATACGAGTCTGACCTTGAACGTACCTACAAAACCATTGTTCAGGGGATTCGCGACTACTTCAAAAAATGCGGGTTTAAACGCGCGGTGCTCGGACTCTCCGGCGGACTGGATTCCACTGTTTGTGCGGTGCTTCTTGCCGACGCTATCGGTAAAGAAAACGTGTTTGGGGTTTCAATGCCTTCGCATATTACGAGCAAGGAAAGCAAATCCGACGCGGAAAAACTTGCGCACAACCTCGGAATAAATTTCACAGAAGCCTCTATCCGGCCGATGATTGATACGACAACCGAATGCCTCGACAAGTTGTTTAAAACAGTTGAGACTAAATGGGACGGGCGGTACAAAACGTCTTTTACGCCGGATAACATTCAGGCGCGCTCGCGCGCAATGTTTTTGTGGGGAATCAGCAACGAGTTTGCGTCCTGTATCCCGATTGCGACTTCTGACAAGTCAGAGCTTTACATGGGATATGCAACAATTAACGGCGATATGTCGGGCGGGTTTGCGCCGATTGCAGATGTTCCGAAGACAAAATTATTTGCCTTTGCGCGCTGGATGAATGAAAACCGCGAAGTGAAGAACGCGATTCCGGAAGCGATTATTCTCAAAAAACCCGGTGCAGAGCTTGCGATTGACCCTAAGACAGGAAAGCCGCTTATTGCAGAAGACGCGCTTATGCCTTATGAATTTCTTGACGAAATTATCTGGAGGGTTGAGAACAAGAACGAAGGCTATCAGGATTTGCTTAACACGGAATTTGTTTATGAGAAGCACAACACAATCTCCCGTGAGCAGAAAACAGAATGGCTGGACAAATTCTTCCGGCGCATGTCAACGGCCTTGTATAAATGGTCAATACTTCCGCCGTCTGTCATTGTTGAATCGCGCTCGATTAACAAGTACGACTACAGACAGCCGATAACCTCAGGTAAGATTAATTACAAAGGGGTTGAGGACGAGTATGTAAATAATACCCTTTCAGAATAAGGACAGACCCTCACCTGCATCCGTAACGCTCGACGCGGTCTCGCGAACGGCTACGCCCTCTCCCGATGTAGAGGGAAGTGTGACTACCTTAGAAGAAGATTAGAGTTTAAATGCTTCAGCTGGCGCTTCATCTCTTCAGCCTTGTCTGTAAGGCTTTCGCGGCGGTAGATTTCCATAGCGGTCTTGTAGTTAGCTTCCGCATCATGTTTGTATTCCGGGTTGTCGTAGCCTGACATGAGCTGCAAAGTCTGGGCAAGAAGCACATAAGCCTCAGGCTTGTTCGGGTTAATCTTGATTGCTGATTCAAAGCACTCTTTTGAATCAATGATATGCCCCTCGATATGGTTCTTGTATCCCTCCAGAATCTTCATCGGGTAAGAAAACAGATTCTGCTTGTCAAAAATCGAAAGCTCAAGAAGGAAGCAGATTTCCATCAAATCCTTGTCAGTGTACATGTCTGTGAATCTGAAATGCGAAATAAAATACTTCGGGAAAACAGATTCTATTCTGCGCAAAATCTCGTTCTGCTTCTCAGGCTGGTTTGCAAGCCCGTAAATGCTCGCCTCTTTCAAAAGCTTTATCGGGTTGTCTTTGTCAATCAAATCAATGACGTTCAGAAGCTTGAGCCCTTTTGCAAGCTCGTCCGCTGCAAGCACGAGCGCAACTTCCTTGAACAGGAATTGGATTGTTTTGTACTTGTTGAACTCGAAAATCTCCAGAATGTAATCTTTCGCAATGTTTTCCTGACTTGCATACACGAGTGACAGGAATTTTATCCGCTTCACATCAAAATTGTCCTCATCCCACCCGAGAATCACGTTTGCATCAAGAAGCGCTTCGTAAAAGTTTGAGATTTCAAAGTTGAGGAAAAGCCTTTCAAAATAAGCTTTTTCCTTGTTTGCGCAGTGGGTTATTATGTAAGTGAAATCAGAATACGCATCATCAAGCATTAATAACTGGTGGCAGAGCTGCCCGCGCTTGAGGAAGGTTTCGGACGGCTTGTACTCTTCTCTTATAAGGAAATTCAGTTTCTCCAGAGCAAGGTCAAAGTTTTTGTCTGCAATATGCTTATCTACAGATTTTAGACACACTAAATATTTTATATTATCTAACATAATCGCTCCGTTAAGAATTTCATCCCTACATATTATTATGTATCATAAAATTTATGCAATGACGAGTGCCGGATTGGCTATAAAACTTTTAATGCCATTTTAATCTCCCGAAGGGCAGTTGATATTTCTCTGTTAGTGTTTAATTCTTTCTTGATTTTTTCGTAAGCAAACATAATCGTGTTGTGCTTTTTGTCGTAAAACTCCGCAATGCTTACAAAACTCTGGTTCGTAATTTCCCTGCACAAATAAATAGAAATATGCCTTGCCATGGAGACTTTCTGACCTCTTGCGGTCCCCGTAATGTCATTTATATCAACATCATAATAGCTAGCCGTTACCATGGCAATTTTTTCAAAATCAATCGGCTCAACCTCTTCCTTGCACTTGAGCACATTTTTTGCAAGCTCAAGCGTTAAAGGCTCTTCTGTAATCTCTGCATACGCGCAAACCTTAGTGAATGCACCTTCAAGCTCCCTAACATTGTTCTTGAAATGGCGCGCAATGTATTTCAAAGCCTCGTCTTCATGGACAACGTCAGCTTCAACTGCGAGCTTCTTTATAATCTCAAACCTTGTTTCTGAATCCGGCGGGGTAAGTTCTACCATCAAACCCATCTCAAATCTGGAACAGAGCGCTGCTGTGAGGGTCGGAATGTCTTTTGGAAGCCTGTCAGAGGTTATTACAATCTGCTTGCCCTTGTTGTACAGACTGTCAAAGGTGTATTGCAGATTGTCCATTGTTTTGATTTTTGATTCAATGAACTGGATGTCGTCGATTAGAATTATGTCGATGTTTGTGTATTTCTTGTTAAACTTGGACATGTTTTCAACCGTGTTGTTTGTTTTGCGGCTGTTTGAGATGTAGTCGTTGATGTAGTCCTCTGTTTTTGTGTACTTGACCCTCAATTTCGGGTTGTTGAAAATTGTGTAATGCCCGATGGCCTGCATGAGGTGGGTTTTTCCAAGCCCGGAATTGCCGTAAATAAATAGCGGGTTGTATTTCTGCGCGGGCTGCTTTGCAACCGCCATTGAGGTCGCGTAAGCAAACTTGCTGTTTTCGCCCACAACGAAGTTTTCAAACTTGTACTTAAGATTCAGGTTGGAAGCGGATTGCATGTTGCTGAGATTTTCCATAGCCTGTTCTTTTAAGTCTTTTTCAGACGCTTTTTTCTGGATTTTTTCGGTTTCTTTTTTGAGAGTCCTTGCAGCGTTTTCGTCGTAGATGATAACGAATCTGGCGTTGGAATCAGAGGTGATTTTTTTGAGCACCTCGTTCATCTGGGCGGAGTGCTTGCGGCGGAGCAAATCCCGACCCATCATCTGACCGGTGACAACGGTTAGAACGCCTTTATCGAATCCGGAGGCTTCAAGCGGGTAAATCCAGGGGTGAACATTTTCCGGCAAAACCCCTATTAATTCTTCCTTAACTTGCTCCCAAAAGCGTTTTAACTCAATATTTTCCATGCAACTCTGATTTGTGATTGTCTTCCAAATAAAAAAAGGCGACACCCGGATTCGAACCGGGGGTAAAAGCTTTGCAGGCTTCTGCCTTACC
>CANAXK010000040.1 GCA_947365485.1 uncultured bacterium | reverse complement strand
TGATGTCTTCAACAGAAGCTCTCAGGTTGTCGATTTTGTCCCTTACATCGTTGTTAAGAATTGATACTACGCCGGAAACGCGCTGAAATTCTGTAGTAATTTCTCCGAATTTTGCGTTAACTTCCTGAGCCTGAATCTCAAGTCCGGAATCAATGAATTTTGCAATATCATCAAACTGCGCTCTTAAATCAAGCCCGAAGTTCTGGTTTTCTTCTTCAAGTTTTTGAGCAAGTTCTGCAAACTGCTGCCTCAACGAATCGTAATCAGCCTTTGTAACTTCAATGTTTCCATCAAGTACTGATTTTAAATTCGCAGCAATAGCCTTAAGGCGTGAATCAATATCGCTGTTTTGTTTTGCTGTAACAGTCTGTAAGGCTGTTGAAAGCGCCGTTACGTTTTCTTTTATAAATTCAGATTGAGACTCTGTTCTGCCAAGAACTCCCTCAAACAACTGCTCAACCTGTGTTTTGTACTCCTCAAGCTTGCCTGCAAGAGAGTTTTGGACTCTTTCTGATATTATAGAAAGCCCTGCGTCAATTCTTTTGCCAAAAGACACATTGTTTTCTTCAAGCAGTTCCGCAATTCTTGTTGCAATTGATTCAAACTCTTTTTCAATTATTGAAAGCTGCATTGTGAGGTCTCTGTCAATATTTGAATCAACCTGCAATACAACAGCTCTTAAGCCCTCAAAATCCTGGATAATTTTATCAACGCTCTTGTCCAGATAGCTTGCAGACTGTTCGTTCAGGCTGTTTAACAAAGCCTTCATCGCAACAAAGTTGTCAAGAACCTGTGCAAGAGTCGAGCTCAAAGACGATGTTGTGGTTGTGGAAAGCTTATTAACAGATGTCTCTAAGGAGCCAAAACCTTCTGTAACAGCGTTAACTTTGGTATCCATGCCCTGTGCAACATCGCACAAGTTTGTTCTGACAAGCTCGAGCGAAGAGTCAACATTCAATCTCAAATCGTCAAGAGTTTTTGTAAGCTCCTGCTTAATCTCGCGCTTCATGTCTTCTGCATTCTGCACACTCTTTGCATGAAGATTTTCTGATACAAACTTGAGTTCGCTTATCTTGTCTGCGTTTTCGCAAGTAAACTCCTGCTTGAACTCTGTAACGCTGTCTAAAAGCGCGTTCTTTAGAGAAGTAAGCTTCATGTCAAAATCAAGTTTCAGAGAATCCGCGTTTGACAGGATTGTCTCAAGATTAGAACTCAAAGAAGCGTTGCTTGAATGCATAACCTCTTTTACTTCGTTAAAGCTGTCCTGTACCTCGAGAAGCTTGTTGTAAGAGTACTTGATCTCGTCTCTTAAAGCCTCTGTGTTCTTGGTAATCGAGCTGTTAATCGTGTCAATCTGTTTGGAAGTGTCTTTTTCAAGCTGGATGAGGTTGGCTTCAACCTGCACTCTGACAACTTCGACAATGTCTCTCACGTTTTCAACATAACTAAGGTTGCTTTCTTTTACAGCCTCTGTAATGTCTGCAAGCTTGACATCAAGAGCGCCGGAGCCTGAATCAGTGCGGACACTTACGTAAGAGAGGATATCAACAATTGAAGAAGATATGTTGTCCAGAATTGACTTCAAGCCTGTTAAAGCTGATGTCTGAACCTGTTTCATACTGTCTTCAACGCTGTCGAGTTTGCTTATCAAGAGCTCGTATTTACCAAACAGGTCGTTTGAAAGCTTGTCAGAAACATCTGATGTAGAGGTCTCGATTGCAGAAGCCAGTTCTTGCTTGGAAGCGTACAAATCAACGCGCAAATCTTTGACAATGTTAACAAAATCGAGTGCTAGAACTGCTTCAACAGAGTTTTTGAGCTCACCAAACTCGCGTTTTGCGTTGTTAACCTCGATTACAGAAGAATCGAGTTTGTAATCAAGCACGCCTGAAAGGTTTTTGATGTTTGTGATTTCTTCAAACAATTTTGACGAAGAGTTTGCAACGTAGTCTTCCTGCTTTTCCAGCGAAGATTTCAGGCTGTTTTCAAAAATCGCAAGTCTGTCTGTGATGTTTGAAAATATTGCGTTGTTTGCAGAAACATTGTTCTCATCAATCTGGGAAACAACATTTTTGAGCCCTGAAATGCTTTCAACAACTTCGTAGAAGCTCTTTTCGCACATATTTGTTAATGCGCTGTTTGTTTCTTTTATTCTTGAGCTCAATGCATCCGCGCTTGAAGAAATTTCGTTTATTGTTCTTGTAACCCCGACATCAACAAGCTGCGACACCTTGTCAGAAGCCACATCAGTGTGGCTCTTTAAGTCAAGCTCTGTTTTGTGAAGGTTTGTAAGCAGGTTCTGGAATCCGGCATTAATATCCAGTGCCTGAATATTGGAATTGATTTTCTGGAGCTCTGTTGAAGAGTTTACAAGCTCGTCTTTTAGGTTTACAGTGCTGTCAAAAATCTCTTTGAGGACGCTTTGAAGCCCGGATTTAAATTCTTCAAACCCGGTGTCAGTAGAAATTTCACGTACCTGCGCACCGAGTTTTGCAAGCTCGTCAAGAAGCATGCGCGTGTGCTGCTCACCGTTGTCTTCAAGAAGTGATTTCAAGCCGGCAATAATGCTTACAGAAGCGTCGATTTTTTCTGCAAGGTTATCAATCTTGTAGTACTTTTCACCGAGAACATCAACAGAGTTTGCAAGCTCCTGATTTTTTGCAGTAAGTTCCGAAATCGCGCGTTTTGTACCGCTTATGTCGTCCTGTGTCGCAAGTGTGCGCAGGTAGTCTTCAATTTGCAGATTTTTTTTGTCAATCATCTGGATTGCTGACAGAATCGTGTTTGAAGAGTTTAAAATATCGCTTAGCTCTGTGCCAAACTTGTTTATAGCTTCTGACTGGTCAACGCTTGAAAGTGTCTTAACCAGTGATTTGAAGTTTTCGTTAAGGCTCAAAACAATTGAGTCAAACCCGTTATTCAGGCGCTCAAGGTCGTTTTTGAGCGGGATAATGCTTTTAATAATATCTTTTTTCTGGGTCTCATCCGAGCGCATTGCATCAAGTCTGAGTGTGATATCTGTAAGTGTTTCTTTTTGTGAAACAACCTCGCGTGAGAATACGGAAAGGTTTGTGGCAACAATGTCAAACAGTTCTTTTACTTCGCTTGATTTGAGCATGTCGGAGCTGTTTTTGAGCAGGTTGCTGAAAAGAGATTCTATTGCGCCGAATTTTGAGATGAGAACGCTGTGGCGCTCATCAAGATTATGTTTGAGCTCTGATAAAAATATTTTAATCAGGTCAATATCTTCCTCAGTGTTGAGTTTTTCAAGTTTGGAATTAATCCCCGCAAGAATTTTATCAACATCGGAAGTATTTAGTATACCCTGCGCCCTGATTGAATTTAACAGGGTTTTTATTGTATCAAAGTTCTCTGTAATCTCCGCAAAATTATTTATGTCTGCCATATACCTACTCTTATCCCACATTCTACATTCATAACTAATTATATACTAATATAAAAATAGTGACAAATACTAAAATTTTTTTTAAGATAAAAGTATGAATTATATATTTTTTATCTTGATAACACTTTCAATCATTATCGGAGTTTTTAATAACACCCTCTCTAATGTTGTAAACTCAATGCTTCAGGCATGCGATGCAGCAGTCAAAATTTCGTTTTCACTAATCGGAATCATGGCTTTTTGGCTCGGAATTATGCGCATAGCAGAAAAATCTGGACTGGTTCAGCTAATATCAAAACTTCTTAACCCGATAGCAAAAATTTTATTCAAGGACGTTCAAAAAGACTCTCCGGCTGTAGGTGATATCGCAATGAGCGTCACCGCAAACGCTCTGGGGCTTACAAATGCTGCAACTCCAATCGGATTAAAAGTCATGAAAGAGTTGCAGGAGGACAATCCTAAAAAAGACACTGCGACTGATTCCATGTGCATGTTTCTTGGCATGAACACTGCCGGATTTCAGATAATACCGGCAACAGTAATCGCTGTGCTGGTGGGGGTGGGAGCCTCAAATCCGACCGAAATAATTCTCCCGACGCTTATTGTAACAACTCTTTCTTTTCTTGTTGCAATAATATCAGCCATGCTTCTTAAAAAAATCTGGCACAAAAAGGAGGAGGCATGATACAAAAGATTTCACTTTACATACTTCCGGCAATGATTCTTGCAATCTTTTTTGCAGCTGCGTTCAAAAAAGTAAGAATCTACGAAGAGTTTATTGAAGGCGCAAAAGATGGGTTCAAAGTCTCTGTATCAATAATTCCCTACCTTGTAGCCATAATTGTTGCAGTATCAATGTTCAAAGCCTCAGGTGCAATTGGGCTTATAACATCTTTTACAGGCGGGATTCTTGCTAAATTATCAATCCCGGTAGACGTCATCCCGATAATGATTACCCGTTCGCTTTCCGGCTCTGCAACTCTCGGGCTTTTCTCTGATATCGCAAGTTCACTTGGTCCTGATTCATACGCAACAAAGCTTGCTGCGGTCATGGTGGGTAGTTCTGAAACAACTTTCTACGTACTTGCGGTCTATTTCGGCTCAATCGGTATCAAGAAGTATAGGTACGCGCTTCTAACCGGTCTAATAGCTGATTTTACAGGTATTGTGTTAGCAGTTTTGGTTTCGCGTCTGTTCTTTCTTGCCAGCACTGTGTCGTAGAGCATGCAACTTTTGCTTCGGCTTCTTTTTTTACGAGCACTGCGAAGTTAATATCAATAAAATTAATCTTTTCAATCTTCTCAACCTCAAACTCTTTACCACCGCAGTTTGTGCAATAGTGCATTTGTGGTACAATCTTACCGCCTCTGCTCATTGTTTTGAGTTTCACCCCGCAGCATGCGCATCTTGTTATATACCATTCATTTTCAATCAGTTTCCCGCAATCAGGGCAGTAACCACATTCCATATCGGGGCTGATATGTTCATGTGTACAAGCCTTAGTCATTTTGAATAAATCCGTAAAAAGCATTTAGCACCTCTCTACCGTTTATTTAATACTCGTTTTCGATTAATCAACCGGCATGTCTCTAAATGTTAAGAAATGTAAAAATACATCTGGTTTATATCAATTTTCATCCCTAAAAATACTTTATATATATACAAGGATATTAAACCAGAAATCAAAAAATACACATTATACTACACTTCACACATTTACAAAGTTTTTAGAGTCGCTAAGACTCTTTTTTTTGGGGGGTAAATGCATTTGGCTTGTAGGTTTGACCTACAAGCTTGTAAGTGAAGTGAAAAACGCACGTAGGAGAATGGTCGGCCGACATTTGGCAGGATTACTAGCTGGTTTTGGGACTACTGGTCTGCCTCAATGGTGGGACTACCGGCTGGGAGGGCGCGTTCCCTCTCCTTAGGGAGAGGGTTAGGGTGAGGGGGCAACCCTTATTACATAGCCGTAGTCGAAAAGCTTGCAGCTTCTTCGTATGCATTCTCAATTCCAGCATCCTGTGCAGCTTTGAATGCTGTCTCAAACATCTTGTCAGAATTTTCTGCAATCTGAGGGTTTTCTAACAGAGCCTTTAAGTCATGATTCACATCATCAGCACCCTTAAACAACATAGAACGTCCGAGTGCCTCTGCTTTAGGGTCAGAAAAATCTTGCAGCTTCGGAGCTTCTGACTCAACTGATTCAGAAGGAATCTCTTGTGCCGGCTTCTGTATGCCGTTGAAGTTTACCTGATTAATACTAAATTTTGGACCATTTATTTCACTCATAAACACCTCGCTTTTATATTTACTTATTATACCATTTTTTGAAATTAATCAACCATCCATTTATCTTAAAACGCCTAAAAAATTTTTTTTGCTAGTTGGAGAAAATTTGTTTACAAAAATTTACTATTTTTCTCCCCTTTGGTATAATTATCTTATGAGTAATGGTATTGAGACACTTCAAAATATCTTAAAAGGGGATCCGTCTAACTTTCAGGCAAGAAGGGAGCTTTCTATACTTCTTGTTAACAATGGTTTTAACGAAGAAGCAGAAGGAAACCTCCGTTACCTGATAAAATACTTTCCCGAAGATGCTGAACTCCACTACAATCTGGGGATTGTCTACGAAAAACTTAAAAACTTTCAGGAAGCAAAAAAATGCTACGAAAAAGCTGTCGAACTATCCCCACAAGAGGATTTCTACTACAACCTAGGTGATGTTCTGGTTGAACTAAAAGAATGGGACGAAGCAATAGACGCGTTTAAAAAAGTGCTGGAAACAGACTCTGAGGACGGTAACAGCTACTTTAATCTCGGAGTCTGCTACTTCCATAAAGACGAAAAAAATCTTGCGCTGGATAGCTTCCAAAAAGCAGTGGCAATTAACCCTCAAGATGTGTTTGCCTATTTCTATATCGGATACATCTACCAGAACGACGGGCTTACGAATTTTGCGATTGAAAGCTACCAAAAAGTGCTTGCCGTCTCACCTGACTACAGCTGGGCATACTTTAACCTTGGCTCAATTGCTTTCAAAAACGATAATATTGAAGAAGCAAAAATGTACCTTCAAAAAACGCTGCAATACAATCCGCGGGACATTGAAGCTTACAAACTCCTTACAAAAATCTGCTTGAAGGAAGGCTCAACGGATGAGATTCTCGAACTCTTGAATACCAGATTGGAGCAGGAAGAAAACGGTGACCTGTATTACTGTCTTGCGCGCGTTTACAAATTCGTGGGCGACTTGGATGAGTATTACGAAAATCTTGAGCATGCTCTTAAGAATCCGTTTACTCTAACATTTCCAAAAGATGTTGTGAAACAGGAATTTGAATACGCGCGGGAAAAACTCGGATGGCATGAACAAATCGAGCCTGAGGCTGAAATCGAGGAGTACGAAGAGGTGCCGGAAGAAGAGCTTGAAGAATCCGATGATGAAGAAGACGAGTTTGAAGACGAAGAAGATGACACAGAGGAAGACGACGAATAGGATATGTTATCAAAAATTTTTATAAAGAACTATATATTAATAGACGAGCTGGAATTGGACTTAGCTCAGGGGCTGAATATTATAACCGGTGAAACAGGTGCCGGGAAAAGTATTCTGATTAATGCGATTGATATTGCTTTCGGGGCAAAAGCGGGAAAAGAAGTTATAAAAACCGGCGCAGATAAAGCCGTTATTGAACTTACAATCCTGAATACCAAACAGGATTTAACCTCGCTATTTGAAGAATACGGGATAGACGATACAGGAGAAGAAATAATTCTCTCCCGCGAAATCACTCAAACAGGCTCGCGCTCAAGGATTAACGGCTGCCTTGTTAATCAGGAATTTATGCGTAATTTTAGGGAGCTCTTACTTGATGTGCATTCGCAGCACCAGACCTATTCGTTTTTGCAGCCAAAATACCATATTGTGCTCCTTGATTCCTACACAAAAAACACACTTGGCGGCATGCTGGAAAATTACAGGCAGGAATTTGGGCGCTACATGGATTTGATATCAAAACTCGAAGACCTTAAAAACGCTGCAAACAAAACTGAAGACCAGATTGAGTTCCTGAAATTTCAGGTTAATGAAATAGAAGAAGCCCAACTTAGCTCGACAACCGAGGATGAGGAGCTTAATAACGAGCTTTCTGTGCTCGAAAATGTGGAGAAGCTTAAAGACTTAACCGGTGCTTCTTACTGGTCAATTTCAGGAGATGATGGCTCTGTGCTTGAAGGTCTGTTGCAGATAAAGACAAATCTTTCCAAGGCATCCGGCATGGACGGGGCTCTTGAAGAGGTGGAAGGCGAACTTATTGAAGCGATTGAGCTGCTTAAAAATGTCTCATCGACTCTTAGAGACTACTCTTCTGCACTTGATAATGACGAGGAGCGGATTAATACTATTCAGGAACGCCTGTTCCTGCTTGACAAGCTGAAACGCAAATACGGCGGAACGCTGGAAAAAGTCATGGAGCAGGGCGAAGCCTTGAGGGCAGAGCTCAACGGGATTGAGTTTTCTACCCAAAATATCGAGGATTTGGAGGCTGAAATTACGGCTTTAAAGGGTAAACTTGAAGCCCTGGCAGAAGAGCTTTCGGCTGAGAGAAAGAATTATGCGGCTGTGCTTTCTTCGCTAATTGTTGAAAAGCTTGAGAAGCTGGAGCTTCCGAAGGTTAAGTTTGAAATCCATTTTGATAAGTGCGAGCTTTCAATTAACGGGTGCGATAAGGTGGAGTTTTTGATTTCCACTAATATCTCGGAAGGTCTGAAACCGCTTGCCAAGGTTGCGTCCGGCGGTGAGATTTCGCGTGTGATGCTTGCAATAAAGACGATTTTTGCGCAGAGCGATAATATTGATACAGTGATTTTTGATGAAATTGATACGGGGATTTCGGGTAAGACTTCACAGTCTGTGGCTGATGAGGTGAAGGAACTTTCTAAATATATGCAAATAATCATGATTACGCATCAGGCGATTATTGCGTCTAAATCTGATAAGCATTTTTATGTTAAGAAAACGCAGTATGACCGGACAAGTGTGGATATTTCCGTTCTTGAAGGTGAGGCTAAGCTTAGGGCTATTGCAGAACTTGCCGGCGGAGAGGTAACGGAAGAATCACTCAAGTTTGCGCAGACCCTGATTTAGTAGTTAAAAGTGTCGTTTACGAAATTAAACAGATTTTCGTGAGATTGCGCTATGCGTGCGTTTAGCAGCGACTTTCTTAACCTCTTCTGTGGATTTGTACTGTAATCAGATTTCTGTTTATTGTTTTTCAACTGGGCTATTGTTTTTTTATTTTGAGACAACAAAACCAGATTATTACTAATCATGTTATCACGTTCCTTTCGACTAATGTATATTTAAGGGTATTTTTTCAGAAATCAAATCTTTGTTTGATTATTCTCCGCAAGTGGCGTTCTTCTATTGTATGTTAAACAATAAAAAAATGCAAAGCTTTTTTTGAAAAAATAGCCGAACGGCTAGTATGAAATTTTCTATTCTCTCCCGCGTACAGCCCACCTTCTTCCACGAAGGGAGAAGGTGGGCGGAGCCCGGATGAGGGGGCGGCAAACCCCACAATACGCCTAACCAGTCATCTCACTATTGAGGCAGACCCGTAGCCCCACTTCCCACCAGTAGTATCACCAAATGTCTGCCGACCCTGCTCCTACGTACGTAGTACACTTGCAAAATTGGGGAAAAAAGAATATGATAGGTTTATTATGGAACAGTTTGTAATATCTTTTGATGAAATAAGAGCGCTTTTGTTAGAACAGCAGTACGCTGAAGACGATATCGATGAGCTTGAGAAGGCTTTTGAGTTCGCGAAAAAACTCCATGCCGGCCAGTACAGAGTCTCCGAAGAACCCTATATTATCCACCCGATGGAAGTTGTAAAGATTCTTGTGGGACTTAGAGCCGATAAACACACACTTATAGCAGGATTCCTGCATGATATCCTTGAAGATACTGATACAAAGCCGGAAGAACTTAAAGATCTTTTCGGAGAAGACGTGCTGAACCTCGTTCAGGGCGTGACAAAACTCGGAAAGTTGCAGTTCAAATCAACAGAAGAACGACAGGCTGAAAACTTCCGCAGAATGCTTATTGCAATGGCAAGCGATGTAAGAATAATCTTCCTGAAACTTGCTGACAGACTGCATAACATGCGCACACTCAATTATATGGCACCTGCTAAACAACAGAGAATCGCGCAGGAAACTCTTGATATCTTTGCTCCGCTTGCAAACAGACTGGGGGTTGGGAAAGTCAAGGCTGAGCTGGAAGACTTGTCACTGAAATACTTGCATCCGGATAAGTATTACGAGATTGCACAACTTGTATCCCAGAAAAAAGCTGAACGCGAAATGACAGTGAAGCTTTTGATTGATAAGATTTCTAAAGACGTTAAGGCGAGCGGGATTAACGCTAAAATTACCGGAAGAGCTAAACATTACTACAGTATTTTTAATAAAATGCAAAGACTTAATGTTGCTTTCCATGACCTGTACGACATAACAGCAGTGCGCGTTATAGTTGATACTGAAAAAGAATGCTACGAAGTTCTCGGACTAATCCACTCCCAGTTTAAACCAATCCCCGGGAGGTTCAAAGACTATATTGCAATGCCTAAAGGCAATATGTACCAGTCCTTGCACACTTCTGTTATCGGACCGAGACAAAAACCGCTCGAAGTCCAGATTCGAACATGGGAAATGCATGAAATCGCTGAATACGGTATTGCCGCACACTGGAGATACAAAGAAAAAGGCTCTAAAAAGGCGGATTCCACAAGCGATGTGAAGTTCTCATGGATGCGAAAACTCGTTGAGTATAACAAAGAAACACAAAACGCCGAAGACTTTGTTAACTCTGTTAAAATGGACTTGTTCTCAGATCAGGTTTTTGCATTCACTCCGGGCGGAGACGTTATCGATCTCCCGCAAAACGCGACCCCTGTTGACTTTGCCTACCGTATCCACTCCGATGTGGGACATAAAACTGTCGGTGCGTTGATTAATGGTCGTATTGCACAGCTTGATACAAAACTCAAAAAC
>CANAXK010000039.1 GCA_947365485.1 uncultured bacterium | reverse complement strand
TGTTTCTTTGTCATAGTAATTTCTCCTTTCATTTTGACTATGCTATTATTGTTTTATGAATATAGAAACAATAATTAAATACTTAAATGCTTTAATCCCTATTTCAATAACTATTTTAGGAACTTATATTGCATATCAGCAATGGATAACAAATGAAAGAAAAAGAAAACAAGAACTTTTTGAATTAAGACGAAAATATATTTATTCAAAATCTTTGGAACTTTTGCATAGTGCCCCAAGTATAGCAAAATCAATAATAAATGATAATTTGACAGAAGAAAGCATTTTTGTAAAATATGCAAAGTATTATGCAGAATATAATTTTTTGTTAAAAACTAAAGATAGTCAAAATTTAGAAAAATTTTATATGGATACAACTATTGCAATATCAAACATTGCAAGTGGTGGCATGGATAACTATGACAAAAACGTCAAAGACTATGAAGAAAAAACTAAAGATTTATTGAAAGCAAATTTGAATAAAATTGTTGAAAAATATTTAAGAATTGAAAAATAAATGATTTTAAATTAAGCATATTTTTTATATCTTTTTATTTCGGAAATAAAAATTACATCTTGTAATGAATCAACAAATTGTTGAAGTAAAAAGTTCGATTTGTCGGACATCAACTCCAGATTTTTTAACTTTAGAGGCATAAATAGCCTCTTTTTTAATGCAAATTTCACTGCACAAAGTGGACTTTAGAAGATTAAAGAGCATTTGCAAATTTATCATATCTGCTCAAATTTTCTCTATGTGCAAAACATTTCTTTTAAATTTGTGCTATAATAGCCCTATGTTTACAGGTGTTGTAGAAGAAGTTGGAAAAATCCAAAGTATCACAAAAAACCAACTTGTTGTTGAATGCCAATTGGTTTTAGGTGGTACAAAAAATGGTGACAGCATTGCTGTTAATGGTGTGTGTCTTACGGTAACAGAAATTTCTGATAATTCTTTTGCAGCAGATGTTTCACCTGAAACATTTAGGATTTCGGCTCTTGAAAATCTTCGCATAGGAGACAAAATTAACCTGGAAAGAGCTCTTTCTGCGAACGGAAGATTCGGAGGCCATATTGTGTCAGGCCATATTGACGGGGTAGGGAAAATTGTTTCGATTAAGCCGGTCAACGGGTTTTATGACTTGGAAATCAAGCTCGAGCCGGAGGAAGCAAAATTCGTTGTGAAAAAAGGCTCTGTTGCAATAAACGGCATAAGCTTAACAATTGCAGAAGTTTCAGGAGACAGAATCAGGCTTGCAATAATTCCGCACACATTTGAGAACACATCGCTTGCGCAGTCAAAAGCGGGCGATTTTGTAAACATTGAGACTGATATTTTGTCTAAGTATATTGAAAAATTTTTATCAACGGGTGATAATAGGTCAAGAATAAGCGTAGATTTTCTACAGAGGAATGGTTTTTGCTAATGTCAAACACAGGTCAATTTAACACAATTGAAGAAGCATTAGAGGATTTTCGGCTCGGTAAACCTGTAATCGTTGCAGATGATGAGGACAGAGAAAACGAAGGTGACCTTATTTGCTCTGCCCAGTGTGTTACGCCCGAGCTTGTAAACTTTATCACTAAAGAATGTCGTGGAATTGTTTGCCTCGCGATTTCTGATGAGATAGCAAAAAAACTTGACCTTCCGCAAATGGTTGAAAAAAATACCGAAAGTATGCAAACAGCCTTTTCCCTTAGTATTGACGCTCACCCGAAATACGGTGTAACAACCGGTGTTTCTGCATTTGATAGGGCAAAAACAATTGAGGTTGCGATTGCTCCTGATGCCCAGCCTTCTGATTTGAGAAGACCGGGGCACCTTTTTCCGTGTGTTTCAAGAAAGGGCGGGGTGCTAAAAAGATGCGGACACACCGAAGCCACGGTTGATTTAGCCCGGCTTTGCGGGCACAGGGAAGCCGGAATTATGTGTGAGATAATGAAGGATAACGGTGAGATGGCGCGCAGGGATGACCTGCATGAGTTTGCTCAGAAGCACAATCTCAAGTTCATAACCGTATCTGATTTGATTGCTTACAGGCTTGAGAAAGAAAAATTTGTGAAGCGCGAGGTTGAAGTCTTCCTTCCGACCCAATTCGGGGATTTCAACATTGTCGGATACACTGACACAATTACGGGCTGTGAGCATGTTGCCATGGTTAAGGATGACGGCTCTTGCAGGATTCCTCTTATCAGGGTGCATAGTGAGTGTTTGACCGGTGACATTTTCCACAGTCTCAAGTGTGACTGCAACTGGCAGCTTCATTCTGCGCTTAAGATGATAAATTCATACGGCAAGGGTGCTTTGATTTACTTGAGAGACCACGAAGGCCGCGGAATCGGGCTTGTGAATAAGTTAAAGGCGTACAAGCTTCAGGAAATGGGGCAGGACACTGTGGAAGCCAATGTGTCTTTAGGGTTTGCGCCGGATTTGAGAAATTACGGGGTTGGGGCTCAAATCATACTTGATTTAGGGTTCAACAACTTTAACCTTATTACAAACAACCCGAAAAAGATTGTCGGGCTAAAGGGCTACGGCTTGACAATACATGAGAACATTAATATAGAATCAGAAGTTAACAAATACAATGAGCGTTACATAAATACCAAGCGTGAAAAAATGCATCATTTAATGTAAAGGAATTTTTATGGCAGAAACGACCTACGAAGTAGAATTATTAAACAAGAATGTGTATAAAATCTTTGCCGGTGTGTACAATGATTTTAAAGCTAAGGCTGTGAGCGAATATAAGTTTGAGCTTGAGCCACTTCCTTACGAAGAATTTCTTGACGCAGTTGAAAAGAACTATATGCAATGTATCGTGCTCAAGGAAAACGATATTCCTACTGCGTTTCTTGTCTACACAACTTCTATTTCTGAATCAATCGAGCTTAATCTTATTCACTGCCTTGGTACAGAAGATGAGATTACTAAAATAAAACTCCTGATAGAGAAATTCCTCGAGTTAACAGAGGCAGAACGTCAGATTAAGGTTGTTTCTTACCCGATGATAGGTCACCAGTCAGTTTTCACTGCTGATATTGCAAAATACGGGTTCAAGTTTGTTGGGCTTGCTGTTTTGAGATTCATGATGGGCAACGCTTCTTCCGAGCGAATACTTGAGAACATGAAGCTTTCAGAAAAACAGGACGGATACAAGATTGTAAGCTATTCTGATTCTTACAAGGAAGAAGCAATACGAATTATCCACGAATCGTTCAGGGATGAACAGGATGCTCTGTATGATACAAGGTACAAGTCAATCGAGGGCACAACAGATATTATAAACAAGATTGTAGAAGATATTTACGGCGAGTTTTTGCCGGAAGTAACTTCTGTTCTTTTGTACAACGACTCTCCAGTGGGATTTGCGTTTGCAAACGTGACCGGAGGCAGGATTGCAAACATTCCGCTTGTTGCTATAGAGAAAGAGCACAGAGGAAAAGGGTTTTCAGAGCATTTGCTCAACCGTTCTATCAAGACTATTGTTGACTGGACAAAGTTAGGCAAGCGTATTTTTTCAGAGGTTAATGTTACAACCGAGACAAACAATTACAAGGCTTTGAAGATGTACAGAAGAATCGGATTCAGGGAGGATTACTGTTATCCTCAGGCTTATTTGATGACAAAAAAACAAAAGTAATTGCATAAAATTTTACATTTTGGTGTAAAATTAGAGAGTAAATAGGAAAGGAGAAGTATGAGACTATCTAAAATTTTAACAGCAGTAACTGTGCTATGTATGACTTCTTGCGTTGCAATGGCTGGCGAAGTTGCTGATGTTCAGGCTTATGCGCATCCGACAATGTTCGGTTCACAAGGTCATACTCTTGTAAACGCTGAAAACGATGTAATCGTTGGTGCAAAAGTTTACAAACCATGCCAGGTAAAAACAATCCAGGGCAAGCAAAACGTTGTTATTGACCGTTATGCAAAACAAATGCTTAAAAACATGAAATGCCAGATGGATACAAAACGCGCTGGTTTGTTCGACCCAAAAATGCCTGTATTGCGTTCAGAAGTTGCATTTATTATTGCTGACGGCTTGAACTTCACAGCTGTAAAAACAAACAAATACACTGATGTTGCAGCTGATTACTGGGCAAAGAATCAGATTGATAGAGCTTTGACAGCTGACGTTATGATTGGTTACCCTGATTCAACATTCAAACCAGACCAACCAATTACAAAGGCAGAAGTTTTTGCTACATTCGCAAAAATGATGGATTTGTCTGTTGACAGAAGCGCAACTCCAACATTCAACGGCCAGCCTGTTAAATATATTCCTAACTGGGCTGTAGGCGCTGCTAATGAGGTTATCGCTTCAAACATCTTGAGCAACATTCCTGACAAGGACAAGGTTGTAAACGATGAATACCTTTCAAAAGAACAGGTAGCTTATATGCTAAGCGCTATGAAGGCAAACTTTACAATTGATACTTCTAATGGTGCAACTAACTGCGCTAAGAAGTATGAACCGGTTGCTATCAAGATTAAACTTAGCGAAAGAATCAGTGCTAGAACTTCTAATGTTGGAGATACTTTCACAGCTAAGACTTGCGAAGATGTAACAATTGCAGGAAAATGCTACCCGGCTGGCTCAACAGTTAAGGGTGTTGTTTCAGGTATCTCAAGACCTGGCGTTAAGAACCCTGGCTATGTTGAAGTTAAGTTCGAAAGCATTAAGAACGGCGACTGCTGTGCGGAATTACCAAAACAACTTTCTTGCGCACAGGTTGATGTAATGAAAAATCCTAACGTAATATCAAGATTGCTTGGCGCTCCATTCTCAATGGCAGGTAGAGTTGCAGGTGTTGCAGGCAGAACAGCTTCTTCAGCAGCAGAAGTTGTTGCTAACGGCGTTGAAGAATACGGCGACAACTGGTCAGATGCTTTTGCTGACACAGCATCACTTCATCCTGTTAAAGGCTTGAAGAGCGTTGGAAGCAGCTTTATTACTGTTGGTAAAGGTGTTTATAACATCACTAAGCTTGCTGCAAGCGGTGTGTTCGGTGTATGCTACGAATTTGTTGACGAAGTTAAGTACTTAATAGTACCTAACACAACTAACGATTCCAGCTTGAATCCGGATGAAGTGTTAACTATTTTCTACTAATTAGTTAATCGAAACTTTTTGATATCCCTGTCACTACTGACGGGGATATTTTTTTGCTAAATTTATGTAACATTTTGTAACAAAAAGGCAATTTCCTGGTCAAAATTTACTTTATATATTTAAGGAAAGAAGTGTTATGAATATAATGCCGACTCAATACAATGTCTCAATGACAGGAAAGAAATGGCCATGGACGCCAACAGTGGAACGCGTAGAACAAAAGATTCTTGACGTGATGCCAGAGCGTACTGTGCAAGCTAACAGCAGAAAGCTTGAACAGTGGAAAAAGATTGACCATATTATCTCAAAGCCGGCAGAAAACAGAGCTATAATGGGCGCTACAGCTCTATTGACCCAGCCTGTTATTGATTATAGCAACCGTAAAGTCGATAAAGAAACACGAAAAGTTTCTGTTTACAGAACTATTGCCAAGATTCTTGCTTGCACAGCCGTCGGCGTATTCTGCGCACGCGGTCCGGTTTATACACTGGTAAGAAAGTTGACGAACCTTAATTCTACAGATAGGTTTAGCAGAGCACTGCTTCCGAAAAAATACATTCCGGAACTCGCTACTAATGAAAAGTATCTTTCAAACTATCGAAAAGCGCTTGCAACCTGCGGGTCATTTGGCGTTATGCTGTTTACAAACTTCCTGCTTGACGCTCCTCTTACTGCGATGCTTACTAACAAGTTTATAGATATGGATAAACAGAGAAAGGAGAGAAGCAATGGTTAAATCTCCTTTGGAGTGGGTTTATAACAAGTTTAAAGACGATACTGCAAACATGCTTGTTGTAACTGGTACGGCTGGTTGGGCACTTTCTTCTGTAGCGCAGCTTCTGGGCTTGCAGATGAACTCAAAAATCCCGACTGAACAGAAAAAATACCTGATACCTCAAGAGTTTTTTGATGCTGTGGCTAATATCGGGGCGTTTTTTGTGATAACAGCTTCCTGTAAAAAACTGATTTCCAAAATGGTTACAACAGGTAAATTCGCGCCGCAAAAGGTTCGTGACTTCTTGAACAAGAACAAAGATTTGTACGGAGATAAGGTCGGCAAACTCTCGTTTAACCTGGACGAGGTTATGAAAAGCCAGCCGGAATCACTTAAACAATCCTATGATGCATATAAAAACCATGTTACTACCTTAGGAACCGTGGGCGCAGGGATTTTGTCCGCAAATATCGTTACTCCAATTGTTAGAAATTCTCTTGCTTCAAGAGCGCAGAATAAATATTTAAATAATAAGCCCGCTAATTATTCAACCGGCATGAAAATCTAAGTCCATGCTAAAATTGAATAAAAGGAGCTTTGGCATGGAAGATTTTGAATACGGAATTATAGGCGGCGGACCTGCCGGATATACTGCGGGGATGTATCTTGCAAAACAGGGACACTCTGTTGTGATTTTTGAAAAAGACAAAATCGGGGGCACATGCCTGAATCGCGGCTGTATTCCGACAAAATCCTTTCTGCATTCTTCGGAAGTTTATGCAGAAGTTGTGACCTCTTCAAAACTCGGGGTCGGGTTTGATAACCTTAACCTCGATTTCTCAAAGATTGTCGAAGCTAAAGACAAAACCGTTGACAGGATGAGAAAATCTCTCGAACTCGCGATAAAAAATTCCGGCGTGAAAACTATTTATGCAGAAGCATCTGTAAAAGACAAAAATATTATCATTGCAGCGGGAGAAGAGTATAAAGCCTCTAAAATAATTCTTGCAACCGGCTCACAACCTCGTGAGCTAAAAGGACTTGAAACAGACGGAGATTTCATAAAAAACTCCGATGATGTTCTTAATCTTCAAAGCTTGCCAAAATCAGTGCTGATTGTGGGCTCTGGTGCGATTGGAATCGAGTGGGCAAGGATATTTTCTAATTTCGGAGCGGAAGTCGTCATTACAGAGATGGCCGAACACCTTATCCCGCTTGCAGATATAGAAGTCTCAAAACGCATAGAGCGTATTTTTAAACAAAAAAAGATAAAATTTTACCTGAATGACAGCATTGAAAAAATCGAAGACAGAACCGTTACCTTGAAAAGCGGTGCTGTTGTAAACCCTGATTTTATCCTTGTTGCAGCAGGAAGAACCCCTGTTTGTCCAGAAGTTTCAGACTGCCTTGTGCTCGGAGATGCCTGCGGCGAAATCCAGCTTGCGCATTACGCAATCCATCAGGCAAAGACACTCACTCTAGGAATCCCGTTCGATAAAACGCTTATACCTTCCGTTATCTACGGAGAACCTGAAATTGCGTGGGTCGGGTTAAGAGAGCAGGACTGTGATGATACATGTCAGAAAAAAATGCTGCCACTTACAGCGCTCGGAAAATCCTGGTGCGATGATTCAACAGAAGGGTTTATAAAGATTATAGTGAAGGACAACCAGATTGTTGGTGCGCATATTGTTTCAAAAGAAGCCTCTTCTTTGGTGCATATACTGCTTACGGCGATTCAGAAAAAACTTTCTGTCGATGATTTGAAAGAGCTGTGCTTTGCCCACCCTACTTATGCTGAAGGAATTTTTGAATTGTTAATGAATTTGTAAATTTTTGTTAAAAATCGCGCAAAAATTTTTTTCACCTGATTTTAAATAAATACAAATATCAGAAAGAAATGGAGACCAGCATGTTAACAATACAATCATATCAAACAATGAATTACTCTAACAGAACATCATTCGGCTGTAAGACAACAGCAACAAACGTGAAGGAGCTTTCAGTAGCCTCTCAAAAACTCATCAAAGATGTTATAGAACTTGTAAAAGCCGACAATAAAAACACGATCTATCCTGTGTTAAAAGAAAAAATGCCTAATATTTACCGTTCAAAAAGATTTATGGACGGTTCTTTTGTAGAAATCAAGCCTTCAAACAGCGGTATCAACCTCAGATACATGAGAATGAATCAACGTCCTGTAGAGCTTGATATAAACGCAAAAGGCGATATTAAAAGAATGTACAGCTACCAGAATCAGGTGAATGTCGACAATATTGTCGAAAAATACTTCCCTGATATCATTGAGCGCACTCTTTATTATTAAGAATAATTCCTCTTTGAGGTCAGTGTGTAAAGATTTGTAACAAAATATGTGAAAGTGTGCAATTCTATAACTTAAATATACTTTATATATATGTAAGTCGAAATTAAGCAAAGCGGCAAGCATTAAATAACACGAAACACATAACACAAACCTTTCATACAACCTACACACTAACCTTCTACACATGAGGAATTATTAAACAAGATTCCAAGCCTTTCTTTTAAAGAAAGGCTTTTTATTGTGCTACGCACGTATATATACTGTCGGCAGACAATTGTTAAATTTACCGGTTTGTATAAAGACTACAAGTCTGCCTCTGAGCTCGAGTTACAAGTTGGATGTCAAGAAAAGAACGCACGAGGTTTAAACAATTAGTTGTCAAACGATTTCTTTGTATATATAATATATAGGAACACAGGCGGGCAAGGAAAAATGAAAGATATAATTGTTCAAAAATTTGGAGGCACATCTGTAGCAGATACAGATAAGATAAAAAATGTAGCAAAGGCCGTCATTAGAGAACGCGCTCTTGGAAACGACGTCATTGTTGTCGTATCAGCAATGGGACACACGACTGACTATCTTGTAAAGATGGCAAAAGAGATTTCTGAAACTCCTTCTTCAAGAGAGATGGACATGCTTCTATCTACGGGTGAGGGCGTTTCTATCGCGCTTCTAGCGATGGCGCTTCAGGCACAGGGGTGCCCTGCTGTCAGCATGAACGCTATGCAGGTCGGGATTATGACAGAGAAGGTTCATTCCAAAGCAAGAATTGTTGATATAAAGACTGACAAAATAAGACAGCACCTTGATAAAGGCGAAGTCGTTGTTGTTGCAGGCTTTCAGGGGGTGACAGAAGACTTTGAAATAACAACACTTGGTAGAGGCGGTTCTGATACATCTGCTGTGGCGCTTGCCGGTGCATTAAAAGCAAAAAGGTGCGATATTTACACTGACGTTGAAGGGGTTTATACCACTGACCCGAGAGTCGTTCCGACAGCTTCAAGGCTGGAAGAGATTTCTTACGAAGAAATGCTCGAGCTTGCAAGAGTCGGGGCAAACGTTCTACACCCGAGAGCTGTGGAAACTGCAAAACAATACAATGTACCTCTAAGAGTGAGAAGTACATTTAAACTGGAAAATTTAGGAACACTAATATTAGGAGTTGAAGATATGGAATTACACAAGCCTGTTACCGGAGTAGCTTCGGATTTATCACAATTGAGAGTTGTGGTATGTGATGTCAAGGATAATCCGGGAACTGCGGCAGTACTGTTTAATGGACTTGCAGAACAGAATATTTCTGTTGACATGATTATCCAATCATACGCAAGAAAAGCACTTAACACCAATGACATTGCCTTTACAATTGATAAGGGAGATTTAGACAAGACTCTTGATATTCTTGAGAAGGTCAAAGCAGAGCTTGAATTTAGCAATGTTTTTGTTGACGACAAGATTGCAAAGATTTCAATTGTTGGTGCTGGCATGATTGACAGACCGGGGATTGCAGCAACAATGTTCAAAACTCTTGCTGATTTGGGCATCAACATCAAAATGATTTCAACAAGCGAAATCAAAATCAGCTGTATTGTTGCAGAAGACGAGGCAAAACAGGCTGTAATTGGCTTGCACAAGATTTTCCATCTTGATTGCGACGAGATTGCCGAAGTTAAAGGCGACCTGCCTGATTTGGATTAGACAAAAAGGTATGGACTTCTTATAATCCTGTTCTATGATGTTAAAAAAGGAAAACCAGATGAAAAAAATATTACTATCGTTAATAACCCTTTGCTTTGTCGCTCTTTCAGCTTTTGCAGACGACAAACAGGACGCGATAAACTTTTTTAATAGCTATGTAAAAGGCGCTAATACATATAGCCCTGAAATTATTGAGATGTATTCGCCTTCTGCAAAGATTATAAGGCAGGTTGTAAAGCCTGACGGTACTACGCAAAATGTCAACACAGATACTGCTACATATATAAAACAGATGAAGCTTGGCCAAGCGGGTGCGAAACTTAAACATTATACAAACAGCTATACCAATATAACAGCTACTCAGCTCGGTCAGGGAAAGTATAAGATTTCCTCTCTTAGACAGCCGTCTGGCGAAAGCTACAAACTTAAGACTTATATGGTTGTGCAAAAACAGCCAAACGGCAAGTGGCTGATTGTTGAAGAGATGATGCAGACCAAGGTGCAGTCGCTCTTAAAATATGCAAAGTAAACGCCTTCCCCTCTCCGATGAGAGAGGATAGAATTTCAACGCGAGCTTGTGTGAGCGTTAGAAATTCTTGGTGAGGGTTAGGTTTTTACTAATCTGCTCCAAGAGCC